>JALLOM010000310.1 GCA_027717865.1 Acidobacteria bacterium AH-259-O06
GCGAGCGGTTATCCAGCGTGTCGGACAGGCTAGTGTCACTGTCCAAGATGAAGTTGTTGGAGCGGTTTGCGAGGGGCTGTTGGTATTGTTGGCTGTTGAGGCCACTGACACAGTTGAAGACGTGAGCTTCCTAAAGAGAAAGATTTTGAATCTTCGGATCTTCGAGGATGAACAAGGCCAGATGAATCTTTCTCTGCTGGACGTGGAGGGAGAGTTATTGATCGTTTCTCAATTCACTTTGTACGGCGACTGTCGCAAGGGAAATCGACCCAGCTACTCGCGGGCTGCGCCTCCGACCCACGCAGAGAAACTATATGAGGAGCTGATTGAGCAAATCCGATCGGAAGGGATCACGGTGAGGACAGGAACATTTCAGGCCATGATGAAAGTCGCTCTGGTCAATGATGGACCAGTGACGCTGATCGTGGATTCGAAGAAGCAGTACTACTGACATCTGACCGGCGCTGCGCGATGCCCATCTACGAGAAATAAGGAGACTCGGTCGATATGAATGGCGCATCTCCAGTGGTTGCACCCGGCAAAGCCTCGCAGAGAATCCGATGTCGAGGTTCAAGACGCTGTTTGGGCCTGAACTGTCGGCCCGACGATTCGACAATCAACGGGTCGAGGCCATCATCAAGTGTGAAGTGCTGAATCGTATGTCAAGTCGGGGCATGCCTGAGTCAGTGCGAATTCGATAGCATTCAAACAGGACTGGGATCGGTGGGTGACCCGACCGGAATTGTGCAACAACGCGTTCCCATCACATAAAAACCAGCCACTTGACATATTCTCCCCAAAGGCTAAATATTGGGCACATTCATCTTGCGAAGGAGGTTGGAAAATGATTTCTAGATGTTTTTCGCTTGATCTGCGTTTTGCGTTTGCCCTCTGCCCGACACTGATCGTCTGTGTGCTTGGAGTGGCGGATGCACTCGGTCAAGAGAGTCCGGCGCAGGATACGAAATCGACGGTTGTGGAAGGGCAGATCGCACCGCGGTTGCAGAATCTGGGGGAGCACAAGCATCCGGTCACGACAAGTTCCCCCCGGGCACAGCTTTTCTTCAACCAGGGGCTCAACCTGGCCTTCGGCTTCAACCACAGCGAGGCCGGTCGTTCGTTCCGCGAGGCTGCGCGCCTCGACCCAGACTGCGCCATGGCCTATTGGGGACAAGCGCTTGTCCTGGGTCCCAACATCAACATGCCGATGCCGCCCGAGGCGGAATCAGAAGCCTACGAGCTGATCCAAAAAGCCGTCGCGCTCAAAGGGAAGGTTTCTGAGAAAGAGCGGGCTTACGTTGACGAGTTGGCAAAGCGGTACTCGAATGAGGAGAAGGCCGATCGGAAAGCGCTCGACCGTGCTTATGCTGAAGCTATGCGCAAGCTTTCCGGGCGTTACCCCGATGATCTGGACGCTGCCACGCTCTATGCAGAAGCGCTCATGGATTTGAGACCGTGGAACTATTGGACCCGGGACATGCGACCCTATCCCGAGACAGTTGAGATTCTTCGAGTTCTCGAGTCCGTCCTGAAGCACAACCCGAACCATCTGGGCGCCATTCACTACTACATCCACACTGTTGAACTCGCTCGCCCAGAACTGGCCGAAGCCGGGGCTGACCGTTTGGGCCAGCTCGCGCCGGGGGCCGGCCACCTAGTGCATATGCCGTCGCACATCTACAGGAGGGTAGGCCGCTATACCGACGCATCGAAGAGCAACGAACTGGCCATCCTCGCCGACGAGGACTACATCACCCAGTGCCGCGCCCAGGGGATCTACCCGCTCGCCTACTACCCGCACAACATCCACTTCCTGTGGGACTCGGCCACGATGGAGGGGCGAAGCCAGGTAGCGATTGCAGCCGCGCGCAAGGTGGCTGCGAGTATTCCCGCCGAGGCTTGGCGTGAGATCCCCCTGCTGCACCAGTTTTTTGTGACTCCACTGTACGCCCTCACTCGCTTCGGGAAGTGGGAGGAGGTTTTGCGGGAACCGCGGCCACCTGCCGACAGTCCGTTCTGGACCGGCATCTGGCAATACGCCCGCGGCTTGGCTTTCACCGCCACTAACCGGCTGACAGAGGCTTCCCAAGAACTACAGGCTCTCCAGACGATTGCCACGGACAAGTCCCTAGACGGCCTACGGGTGACGTTCTCCGCTAACGGGGCAGCCCCATTCTGGCCATCGCGACGGAGGCTCTGGCGGGAGAGTTAGCCGCCAAGCAAGGGGACTTCGAGAAGGCGATTGCTCATCTCCACCGGGGTGTCTTGCTCGAAGACAGCCTGATCTACAACGAGCCCCCGGATTGGCACATTCCCGTTCGCCAATCGTTGGGCGCTGTGCTGCTCGAAGCCGGGCGACCGTTGGAAGCAGAAACAATCTACTGGCAAGACTTAAAGTGGAACCGGGAGAACGGCTGGTCGCTTTACGGCCTGATGCGGAGCCTGCGCGCACAGGGAAAGATGGAAGAAGCAGCTGCGATTGAGAAAAGGTTCCAGAAAGCCTGGACCCGAACCGACGTCACCCTCACGTCCTCGCGCCTTATGGAGAACACTGCGCGGACAGCAGCAACCATCGCCAGCATGCCCGCATCTGCCGCTACAGGACAAGAGTAGCCCGGAGTTGCCACACCGGTTGGGTTGCCTGCGTAACAATCAGCTTCTAGAAGGAAAGCTGTAGGTGTCCCCGAGTGGTTGAGAACTTTGAATTAGCTCATTTATCCATACTGCTGGGCTGCGGTGGATTAATTCTTACGTTGTTTTCTATGTCGTATTTGGATTCAGCGTATTCACCATCTGCGTCCCAAGGCCCGGTATTTAACATCTAGGCAAACTTTAGATTTCAGCAAAAAGGAGGAGAGACTCATGGCTAAAGTGACCGAGATTGGACCTGAACTCTATCGTATTTCGGTTTATGTTCCCGACTTTGACCTTCAGTTCAATCACTTCCTTGTCAATGACGAGGAACCGTTACTGTTTCACACAGGCTACAAAGCGTGGTTTTCCGAAGTGCACGAGGCGACGGCAACCGTGGTTGATCCATCCCGGATTCGCTGGATCGGGTTCAGCCATTTTGAGTCTGATGAATGTGGTTCCTTGAACCAGTGGTTGGAAGTCGCTCCCTCGGCAGAGGCGGTGTGCAGTGTGGTGGGAGCGCTGGTGAGTGTAAACGACTTTGCTATCCGCCCGGCCAAAGGGATGGCCGAGGGTGAGGTGTTGAGAACGGGGACATGCCGATTTCGCCTTTGTCGAACCCCCCATCTGCCGCACGGCTGGGATGCCTCGGCGTTGTTCGAAGAGACAAGCAACACGTTGCTTTGCTCAGATCTATTCCATCAAGTGGGGGATGTCGAGCCACTGACTCAGTCTGATGTGGTTGGACGAACACGCGAGGCATTGAAAGAGTACCAGGCTGGTATCCTGGCCGACTATTCACCGTACACACATTACACTGGTCAGCTTTTCGAGAAGTTGGCGGCTTTGAAGCCTGAACGGCTGGCGATCATGCATGGCTCGAGCTTTGAAGGAAACGGAGAGCGTGCACTCGATGACTTGGCAGTGGTGTTCAGGGAGACCTTCGGCGGCGGATAGCTCAAGCGGCTGGTGCCCACGGAGTGATTTCACCTACTCTGTGGTAGGTAAAACAGCCCCATCTATCTTTCGGTTTAGTATATACGGCCATCAGTTGACATTGCCTTCTAACCCGTCAAAGCTTTAACATTGAGGGAAGACTTCACGACCTGGGGAGGGTCCGATGGTCGGAAAGACCATTAGCCATTATAAAATCCTGGACAAGCTCGGCGAAGGCGGAATGGGCGAAGTTTTATAAATATCAGGATGACGGAACGGTACGCCTGCCCCGAAAGTGCGAGTCTTAGAGCAGAGCGGAACA
>JALLOM010000311.1 GCA_027717865.1 Acidobacteria bacterium AH-259-O06
CATGTGTGATGAGCATGGTGTCCAAGGACTCGATTTTCTTGTCGTCATCGGGGCAGGCTGGGTTATTTTGCACCCATGGATCAATCAGCAGCGTCTTTGCCGCAGGGGTGGTGAAAAGAAAGGTTGAATGACCAAGGTACTTGAAGACGACATCACGATTTAGAGCCATATTCTCTCCTTTCTTCTCGAATATACTGAACCAAATGAATTGAGTAAACTAAGCTTAGGACGAGTCAATGGCCAAACTGATCTTTCTCTATCTGCTCCTGTTCATCGTCGCAGCGGTGGCGCTAAAACTGCTGGTCGTCGTGCTCGAACCCCGACTCACTTTTCTTCCCATCCGTGGACTGTATAGAAACCCGGCGGACGTGGGGATTCCCTTTCAAGAGATCACAATCCGGACCGCCGACGGAGAGAAGGTGTACTCCTGGCTGCTGAAGCACCCTGAGTCTACGGTTGAGGTGCTTTTTTTTTCACGGAAACGGCGGAAACCTGTCCCTTTGGCAAGATTTTCTAATTGGCCTTTATCACCATTCTCTCTCCGTTTTGGCCCTGGACTACCGTGGGTACGGCAAAAGCACGGGGTCTCCCACCGAGGAGGGTTTATATCGGGATACGGAAGCCCTGGTAGGTTACTTCTGGGATAAGGTGCACCGTTTGGATCACAAAGTCATTTATTGGGGGAGATCTTTGGGAGGATCGATCGCCGCCTTTGCTACAACGATCAGAAAACCGGATGGCCTGATCTTAGAGGGGAGTTTTCCCAGCAAACAGTCCCTGCTGAATCACTACCCTGTCCTGAAAATCCTGGGGATCTTTTCCAAGTACAGATTTCCCACGACAGAGTTTCTAGACGGTCTGTCCCGTCCAGTTTTGATCATTCACGGCGACCAAGACAGCGTGATACCTTTCAAAGAGGGACAAAAATTGTTCGAGCAGCTCAAGACCGAGAAATACTTTCATACTCTTCCCGGTGCCAACCACAATGATCTCCACCTGGTTGACCCGAAAAGCTATTGGGAACGCATCACACAATTCATTGACTTGATTGGAAGTGGACAAGATTCACATTAGCGGCATCTCCTGTCAGGCTCATGTGGGAGTTCGCCCAGAAGAGCGAGAAACTGCGCAGAAGATTCTGGTTGATCTGCTCCTCTTTCTCGACCTCGAAGCTCCTGCCCACACCGATGACGTGGAACACACAGTGGACTACGAGCAGATTGTGGAAAAGGTGCAGAGAACTGTTCGAGAAGGACGTTTTCGCCTGCTGGAGTCGTTAGCCGGCCGACTATGCAGCATCCTGCTCACCGATAGCCAGCTTGAATCTGTGCAGGTCACCGTGCGCAAGTTTCCTGAATCCTTGCGAGAAAAGGTCACTTATGTGGCAGTGGAAATGAGGAGAGAAAGAGGGGTCAGACCTTGAGTTTTGGAAGAACGATTGGGGGGAAAGAAGCGACTTGCGGACTGCGACGGACCGCTGCTCAGCCGGTATTAGAGTATTAGATGGTAGGGGTTGTTTTGGATGGAAAGATGAACCTATTTCAAAAACCTGGCTTTTTAAATTGCAAAATGTACAAAAAACTATTAGCTTCTATTTTTAAATTATGGTAAATAATATGTGAGAAACTTAGTATGAAAATGAAATTCACTAATTAAAAAGAGGTACTTCCCATGACCTTAGAAAAGTACACAAGCATAAATGTTTTGGGCGCACAGCACACCCAACTTAAAAGAATTGCAGGCTTTAAGAACATTAGAATAACTGATTTGGGCGTACAGATGGCTCAGAAGTACATCGACGAATTTATGGAGAAGCACGGATCGGTTATGGCGGAAATGGAAGAATTAGAAAAGCGCATGGCTCAACTTCGGGTCAGGTTCGAGGAGCCTAAGTAGCTCAGTGGGGACCTAGTTAGTAACAAGCTAATACTCAAAAATTGATTTCGCCCAAAATGTACGTCGGGTCCTTAACCTCACGTGGTTAGATTTCTGGTCTTACAGTAATACTAAAAGGAAGGGAGTTTGAAACTTACACTGTTTAGTAGCAAAGAAAACTGGAAGTGATTTATGAAACCGAGAATTATAGAGATCGAAAGTATTTGGCAGGAAACGCCGAAGCAATTTTCACAGGCCACTCTGAGAAGTGAACTGAGGACGAAGAGTAGTAGCAACCTGAAGGGGTGGACACAGGAGTGTATCTATGAAGAAACGACCCAATGGCACCGGAAAACGGGTGAGTCAATTTAAGGTTTGGGTCAAAAAGACACCAATTGTCCAGGGATTTTGCTGTTAACTGGAAAACATCAGGAATCGTCAGGCGAAAACAGCTAGTAAACCTAAAGAAAAGAAAGGAGATGAAAATGCTTTCGAAATTGACTGGCAAGATAAAGGATGCTTACGCTGGACTGGGTTACGATGAAGGTTGGCGCTTTCTCTACGGGCCAGCCAGCACTCTCAGTCCCGACACACAAATCGCGTTTGTCGGTTTGAATCCAGGAGGAACTCGCGAACGAGCCCAGGCCAACAACACGTTCATCAAGCCCTTCGTTCCGGAAGGGAACGCTTACAGAATTGAGCGTGGCTGGAACAAACGCCATCAAGAGGAAGTGTGTTTGTTGTTCAAAGGTCTTGCTGCAGCTTTAGGGAAACCTAATTCGTGGCAAGGACTGATGGACGAAGGTACCCTCACATCTAACTTCTGTCCCTTTCGGTCGGCAAATTGGAATGCACTCACCAAAAAGGACGATGCTCTTGCGTTCTCGCGGGAACTCTGGGCGGAGATTCTAGGCAAAGTGACGCCAAGCGTAATGCTTTGCAATGGGAAGGGTTCTCTGCTTCACTTCAAGTCACTGCTTGGCGAATTGGGATGGAAAGTCACTGAGACTACGGAAATCCCCACAGGATGGGGCGACTATAGTTACTACATCGTGAGGTTCAAGTGTTCATCCTCTCTACTGACACTGGTTGGCCTTCCGCATCTTTCCCGATTCAAGACGATGAGCAGTAGCAAGTGCTCCCAACAGACAGCACAACTCCTGCGTTTTGTATCCACAGAGATTAGCAACCCGAATTGATATCGAATTTCTTCGGGAGGTGATGGATGATTTGGCAAACGATGATGGGTACTTCCCGCAAACCTAAGATTCGGTGGCACAACCATGATAGAGACTACCAACTCTTTTCGGAAAGTATCGGAGAGCGACATCAGGGCTCCCTGAACAAGGGGGACACATTAATTGTTTACTGGCCCGGAACTCAACGTTACATGGGATTTTCCACGGTAGCCGAGACTGGGCCCTACCAACTCGACTATACGTCTGACTACTGGCGGCCAGTTGCTGATTGGTTTCCATCTATTGTCGAGTGGCCCTATGGTGTTGCCGTGAGCGGAGTGTGTTACATCTCTGATCCCCGCCTTGGCATAATGCTGGCAGAGGCGAGACAACACATCAGAGCCCACATTCCAGGACGCATCGGCCTAAGAAACGCCACGGACTGGCCTGGAATCAACTGGCTTGTGGATGAAATAGGGCGGAGAGCTGACGGCTAGAGCACGACTATCGACCTAAACAACATCGTCCTTGGGCCAGTGAGGGGGGAATTCACCTCCGGGAGAGAAAACAGACAAGAGAGAGATCGGCTCTTACTGCGCGGACGCCATCTGGAACTGGACTCCTATTGGGGGCTTTACCAAAACTGTGTCCGGGTGAAGGCGGGTGCGAGGAAGGGTTCCGCTAATACAAATCGTATTTGCAGTTCTATTATAGCTACATTCCGCGCCGGATTGTTTTGATCTAGTCAGGGGTTTTGTCGGGAATCCTGAGCGATCAGGGCCTCTGCTGGCTGCCCTGCATATTCAATAGGCACACTGCAGATATGTTTGGCTAT
>JALLOM010000312.1 GCA_027717865.1 Acidobacteria bacterium AH-259-O06
CCTTTCAACTTTTTAACCTTCCAACTTTCAACCATTCAACCTTTAACTTGGAACCTTTTTCACGACACCGATTTCCTGGAGAACTTCGTAGCAACGAGAACAAATCATAGGCAAACCCGCGTGTGTCCCCACAGAAGGTAAATGATTCCAGCACCGCTCGCACTTTTCGCCAAGGGCTTTTGAAACAGACACTTCGATCTTTTCCCCGGAAAGCTCTGAAGCTTCCGTGAGTTCGACATGAGAGACGATGAAGAGAAAGCGTAGATGTTCGGAAAAAGTTTGCAAGTACTCAAAGCTCCTGCGTCCGCATTGGATGTTCACCGTGGCTTCGAGGGAGTTGCCGATCTCTTTTCTCTGACGACTCTCTTCAAGTGCTTTGCTCACCTGGGTTCGGATCTTCAGAAGTGGTTCCCAACGCTCCAGGAGCTTTTTATCTTGGTATTGGTCAATTTCTCTTGAAAACTCAGTCAGATGGACCGATTCGACCGGCCCACCATGCGAGTAGAGATTCTTCCAAACCTCTTCGCAGGTGAAAGGCAAGATGGGGGCGAGAAGACGGACAAGAGTGTCCGTGATTCTGAACAATGCGGTTTGAGCGGCCCGCCGAGCCAGCGAGTCAGGAGCCGAAATATAAAGACGATCCTTTAAGACGTCCAGGTAAAAACTGGACAGATCGACGACGCAAAAGTTGTAAAGGGTATGGTAAACCACATGAAACTCAAATCGCTTGTAGGCTTCCTCGGCCTGGTGAGCTGCCCAGGCCATGCGCGCCAGCGCCCACCGGTCGAGCTCAAATAAACCTTCATTGGACACCTGTTTGGACGCGCCAAAGTCAAACAGGTTTCCCACCGGGAAACGAATGGTGTTGCGAAGTTTCCGGTAGGCTTCACGCAGCCGCGACAGAATCTCTCCTCCCAGACGTGAGTCTTCGGTGTAGTCAATGGAGGAAACCCACAGTCGGAGAATCTCTGCTCCATCTTTTTTCATAACATCGAGCGGCGAGATAACATTGCCCCGAGACTTCGACATGGCGTGTCCTTCCGCATCCAGTGAAAAGCCGTGGCAGATGACCGTGCGATAAGGCGCTGCATTTCGCACTCCGACAGCGATCAAAAGCGAGCTGTGAAACCAGCCCCGATACTGATCTGGCCCCTCTAGATAAACGTCAGCGGGCCAAGGTAGATTCTCAGCTTCCCGCAAGACGATGTGTTGACTGGTACCGGAATCAAACCAGACGTCTAGAATGTCGTATTCTTTTTCGAGTTCGGTGTTCCCGCATTGACATCGGGTTCCATCCGGAAGTAGTTCGGCGACACTGCGCGAATACCAGGCGTCGGCACTTTCCTTTTGAAAAATGTCGGCCACGTGATCGACAATCTCGCTGCGAAGAAAGGGTTTCTCACATTTTTTGCAGTAGAAACTGGTGATAGGGACTCCCCAGACCCTCTGCCGGCTAATGCACCAGTCTGGCCGGTTGGCGAGCATACTGCCCATGCGCTCTTGGCCCCAGTTGGGGATCCAGCGAACCAGCTTGACCTCCTCAATTGCTCGCCTTCGCAAATCGGCATGATCCAGACTGATGAACCACTGTGGAGTAGCTCGAAAAATCACCGGATTATGGCAGCGCCAACAGTGAGGATAGCTGTGTACAATGGTTTTCTCAGCCACCAAAACTCCCTTTTCGGCCATAAACCGATTGATCTTGGGGTTGGCTTCAAAAACCTGGAGACCTGCAAAGTGCTCGACATCAGAAGTGAACCTTCCCGAATCGTCCACTGGACAGTAGATCTGCAGTCCATGTTCGATTCCCATCAGGTAGTCGTCATGGCCGTGTCCCGGAGCGGTGTGGACGGCACCTGTTCCCTGCTCGAGTGTGACGTGGTCAGCGAGAATACTCTTTGATTCACGATCCAACCAGGGGTGTCGAAAGACGAGGTTTTTCAGAGCTTCTCCTCTGAGCGTGATCACGATCCGATAGTCCTCAAATCCGCATTCCTGAGCCACTCGTTCCAGCAACTCCCGGGCGATAATGTAGATCTCGTCCTCCACCTCCAGTAGGGAGTACTCGAAATTCGGATGAAAACAGACCGCAAGGTTGGCCGGGAGGGTCCAGGGAGTGGTGGTCCAGATCAACGCAAAGACCTTCCGGTCCGCCAACTGGGGATGCAGACTTGTTGATCCTCCAACCAGCGGAAACTTCACATAGACCGAGGGACTGCTGTGGTCCGCGTACTCTACCTCTGCTTCAGCCAGAGCCGTTTCGCAGGAGATACACCAGTGCACTGGTTTAAACCCCTTATAGACACTGCCCTTCTCGACAAATCTACCGAAAAGGCGAGCGGTCTCTGCTTCATACTCGTTGCTCATGGTCAGGTAAGGGCTGTCCCACTCCCCGAAAACACCGAGTCGTTTGAACTCTTCGCGTTGGATTTCGACGAACTTTCGGGCGTACTCACGACACTGCTGGCGGACCTTGAGCAGGTCCATGCCTGCCTTTTTTTGTCTCACTACCTTGATTTCGATAGGCAGACCATGACAGTCCCAGCCAGGCAGGTAGGGAGAGTCATACCCTTCCATGGTTTTGGATTTAACAATGAGATCCTTCAAGATTTTGTTGAGAGCATGACCCAAATGAATGTGCCCGTTCGCGTACGGAGGGCCATCGTGCAGGATAAAAGTCTTCCGGCCTTTGCGGGCAGAGCGGATTTTCTTAGCAAGGCCCATCTCCTCCCACTGCGCCAGTATGCGAGGCTCCAGTGTCGGGAGATTCGCCCTCATAGAGAAGTCGGTTTTCGGTAGATTGATCGTCTTTTTGAGGTCTAGTTGGTCGGGCAATCTTCCAATCCTTCGGGGGCCGTGTCTTTAAAATTCAAATTTTGAGCCAAAATTTAAATTTTAAAGACACGGCCCCCCTTAGCGGAGATTGAATTGGACTTCGATGGTGGCAAGAACATCGACCGGCTGTCCATTAAAGGTGCCCGGACGAAATCTCCAATTTGTGGCAATTTCTTGAATGGCCTTCTCTTCCAAGCCGTAACCAAGGCCCCTCAACACCCTGAAGCTGTCAACTCGTCCATTTTTTCGAATGATGGCTTGAAGAATAATAATTCCCTGAACTTTTCCCTTGATGGCGTCGTCCGTATAGGTCGGAATCGTCTGCACTAAGATCTGCGGCATGGTGACACCACTGCCGATTGTATAAATGCCGCCGGCGCCAGTTCCGGGACCTGCACCATCAAGTGGCCCACTGCCGGAACCACCCGTTCGACCCTGTCCCCGACCTCCTCGAGCGGGAGGACCAGGAGGTGCCGTAATATCACCAATATTCAAATCCGCAGCAATTTCTTCCTGTATTCGTGGGATCTCTTCGATCTCCTTCTTACGGATAGGCTCGGGTGCGTTGGGAGTGGGGTCGGGAATCGGAATGAACTCGGGCTTTGGTTTCGGCACCGTCGGCTTTGGCTTGGGAGGAGCTGCCTCCGGTCGATTTCCACCCCCCGCGAGAGCGGCAGGTCTGGCCAATTGTTTCAGGACCAAGACCTCCTGAGTGGGAATAAAGACCTGACTGCCGAAGGAGGGAAAAACAATCAAGAACAGCAAAATGTGAAAGAGGACGGACAGTGTAGAGGCCACTTGGAATGGCTTGCGGCCGGAGATGTCATCCTGAAAAACGTTGTAGGGATCTTTTACGTACTGAGGACGCTCGGCCTCGCTGATTTTCAGAGCGAGGAGTTCCTCAAGAAAATTTTTAACATTCGCTATAAAACTCGACTCTTCGGTCGCCATCTGCTTGCCAACTTCCTGTCCTTATTATCCTAAAAAGCAAAAGTCTTCG
>JALLOM010000313.1 GCA_027717865.1 Acidobacteria bacterium AH-259-O06
AGAAATGCGGGCTAGTCCCTGGGCACACAGGTAGCATTATGGAGAAGAGTGAAAGAAGAGCCGCAAAACGGCTTGATCTGCAACTTACAGGAACAGTCACCTTCAACATCGAAGGACGCAGGCTCAAAAAGACAGTGACGACGAAAGACATTAGTGAGCACGGCGCGTACTTACTGACGGATACTTGCCCTAGTGTTGGTGACCGCATAATACTTCGCCTACAGCAGCAGGGCTCTGAACTCAACCAATCGGAGATCGCATTGGAGGCGATTGGGACTGTTCTCCGGGTCGATCGGTTATCGGAGAAGACCTGTGGATTTGCAGTAAAGTTCGAGGAAACTCTCATGCGATCGCCTTTTTGAATCAACTTGAACTAGAGCCCGCATTATTCATAAATCCTCTAATTTGGGGTCCAGCGTCGGATAGACGTCGATGAACTTGTGCTATTATGTGCTAGAGAAAGTCCCCCACAAACTGGAGTTAAGCAGTGGTCGGGAAGACCATCTCTCATTACAAAGTCCTAGCCAACAAACCTGGACGCTCGGCTGCAACTTTTCGCTCTCACTTTTTCGGCCTACAATGAAGATGCGGTTGGACATTCAAATCGTCCTGGAGTAAAAGCGAGTGAAGAAAAGTCTTCTGTGTATCGGTTTCCTGGGATGTACTTCGATAGGTCTGCTGCTCGGAGCTGCCCAGGAACGGCAAGAGGATGCCACGGATGCACGGGTGGAAGTCTTCGTCAGCTTAGACTACATTCAGGTGAATCTTCTGGTTCGGGATTCGGAGGGAAATCTGATCAGAAACCTTTCGGCAGAGGACTTTGAAGTTTTTGAAAACGGGAAGGTTCAGGACATTGTGACCCTCCAGCAACAAGAAGTTCCAATCAGTGCCGTTGTGATGGCGGATACCAGTGGCAGTCTCCACAGCTATCTCGAAAACGCACTGGGCACGGCGGTAAATTTTTTTGAGGGACTTGAACGTGAGCGTGCGGCCTTTGTACTGTTTTCTGAAGAACCTCGCGTTATCTTGGACTGGGGAGAGGAAGCGGCTTCAGACGTCCCCGCCTACCTAGCTGGTGTTCGGGCAAGTGGTACAACAGCCTTGTACGACTCCGTGATCTGGGTAGCCGAGAGACAGTTTCGCGGCGTATCTGGGAAGAAGCTAATCATCCTGATCACGGATGGAATCGATACGGCGAGTGAGGCAACCTTTGAGGACATGATGCGGGCCACACGTGAGGCGGGAATCACGCTCTATTGCATAATGCACAGCAACAGATTGCTTACCAGGTACCGCCAGAGTCTCAGTCGGCCAGACTTTCGCCGTCCCGAACACGTGAGCCTTGCCTTCCACAATTTCATGCTGCAGCAGGCGCAATTCGTAAATCAAAGTATGCGTTTCGGGGGGCGAACGATCTTCTCCCTTCGTTTTGCCGAACTCAAGGAGATTTACACCGACATTATCGACGAGATGAAAAATTACTACGTCCTTCTCTACAGCTCCACTGACTTTTCTGAAATAGAGGGCCGGAAGATAAGGGTAAACACACGCAAGAAACCGGGCAAGATCTTCATCGAAATCAGCCAGTAGATTCCTGCATCGTTGCGGATTAACTTGTGAACATCCACCTTTTCGGTGGCACCTTTTCTGCCTTTCTTTGCATCCTACTGTTGCTCACGTCGCATCTTCCCCGTGGCACATCCGGCACCTATCGCGGCCCGCCTGAAGAACGGCATGGCGAGCAGCCGTGGTATCGTCTGCCAGGCGCTGTGACGGAAATTCTCCAACCCTATGATCATCCCCTGGTGCCCTTTTGCCGGCTGATCTAGATATGTGCCCAGCAGCCGGTCCCACCAGGAGAGGTTGAACCCAAAGTTAGTGGTGTACTCCACATCGTCCACGGAATGGTGGACTCGGTGCATGTCCGGCGTGACGATGATCCAGCGCAGGACACGGTCCAGACGCAGTGTGATGCGAACATTCGCGTGGTTGAAGATCGCTAAGGCGTTGAGCACCACCTCAAAAATAAGCACGCCTACAACGGGAGGCCCAAGGACTGACACTACCGCCAGCTTAATCAGCATGGACAGGACTATCTCAATGGGGTGGAAGCGGATGCCGGTGGTCACGTCGAAGTCCACGTCGGCGTGGTGGACCATGTGGAGCCGCCACAGGGCTGGGATGGCGTGGAACATCACGTGCTGGAGGTAAATGGCGAAGTCAAGCAGGACTACCGAGAGCACAACGGCGAGCCAGTAAGGCACATCAACGGTGTTGAACAGACCCCAGCCAAAGTCCTCGGCCATCAAGGCCATCCCGATCGTCGCAGCCGGGAAGAGCAGTCTCACGATGAGAGTGTCGAGTAGGACCAGGCCCAGGTTGCCAAACCACCGTCTACCTTTGCCGGCCGTGAGCTCACGGCGCGCAGCTACGGCCTCCCAGATCGCCATTAGGCCGAATATGCCGGCAAAGAAACCCAGGCGGATGACGGGTTCGTTGCTCATGATCCAGTCCGTCATAGGGCACCTCCCCTCTGTGGGAGGAAGGATGACAGATAATTACAGGAACCCCTTTTTTTCATGAAGTGCAGCACGCTTGTCTCTTCTCCGACTATGCGACGTGACTTTCTTGTAGATGGTAGACTTCCCGAGAGTTAAAGGCAAGTGGAAAACGCTTGGCCCTGATGGACGGAAAAAACCCGGTGACGTGGATGGGGGCAATATCACAGTTGGGTCTGAAAATGGGAGACAATATAGGAGAGTTCTATGAAAGTCATTGCAAATCAAGATCTGAAAGACACAGTCGTCCAGATGGACGAGCATCACTTTGAAAACTGCACCCTTACACAATCGGTATTAGTTTTTAGTGGAGGAGATTTTAGCTGGACAAACTGCAGGTTTGAGAATTGCCAGATTCGGTTTACAGGGGCGGCACAAAGAACGATCCAGTTTCTTCGGCATTTTGGGATGGTGCCGCAAAAGGCGCCTGCAAAGGCACAGGCTGCAGGGTCATCTTCGGTGCATTGAGGGGCGAGTGAGTTTGCGACAGAGACTGATGCGGCCGGGTGTGCAACCAAGTGACTCTGGAGATTCCAAAATTCCTTGACAGTTTCTCCGGAACGGGGTAGCTTCGAGGCTCACATGAGTAAGCAGTCCACTGCAGGCCTTGCTCACCACCTTAGTGTCGGGCAAACGATATCCATCTCGCCAGGGGAGCCAAGCGCCGCACTCGCCGCCACCATCACGAAAATTGCCTCGGACGAAATCTGGCTGGAGCTTTGGAGACCCACCTCAAAGCCCCCTTTTCAAGAAGGAGAGCAAGTTCGGATCAAATACTGGGACGACGAAGCAGTCTACTACTTTGACAGCAAGATCCTCAAAGTGTCTGGCTCCGCGAACCAACACGTGGGGATCTCAGGGCCGGGTGAAGAGGTTTTACTGCAGCGCAGGGTGTCCTTTCGAGTTCATTCGGCGATCTCTTTTTCGTTCACCGTAATTGACGCTGCTGAAACACGGCTCATCAGCGAGAAAGTTCCTGACGCCAGGACCCAAAATTTCAGTGTCGGCGGGTTGAATTTTGAGACCAGTCTTCCCTTGAAAATTGGCGATCAACTCGAAATGAGCCTTCAGTTGCCCCCGTCACAACAAGTGAATGCCGTCGCCTGGGTTGTTCACTCTGAGCCAGTCGAACGCGACGGAAAATATCTCAATTCCATTGCTTTGAAGTTCCTTCACTTGGAAGTGGAAGAGCAGAAAAAATTCCTGCAGTTTTTGGCTCAGTCCGAAATGACTGAGTAAGTGTCAGATAACCTCTAACCCGCATTTC
>JALLOM010000314.1 GCA_027717865.1 Acidobacteria bacterium AH-259-O06
TGATGATACCGATTCTCTTGGCCAAGCGCTCCGCCTCCTCAATATAGTGGGTAGTGAGCAGGATAGTGGTGCCTTGCTTATTCAACTGCTGCATGGAGCGCCAAAGGTTGCGCCGCAGCTCCACATCCACACCAGCGGTGGGCTCATCAAGAATGAGCATTTTCGGCTTGTGAATCAGGGCTCTTGCGATAAGCAGGCGTCTCTTCATCCCACCAGATAACTCTCTGACGTGCACTTCCCTTTTTTGTGCAAGATCAAACTGGTCGAGTAGCTCATCCACCCGTTTTCTCGTTTCATGGCGTCCAATGCCGAAGTATCCGGCATAAAACCGCAGGATCTCATCCACCGTGAAGTAGTCGTCAAAATTGAATTCTTGTGGCACTAGACCAATCAATTTCCTGGCTTCCCGGTAGTCCCGGGTTACATCCTTCCCGAAGACCCTGACTTCCCCGTCTTTGTAGGTGGTAAGGCCGGCGAGTATATTGATCGTAGTCGTTTTTCCCGCGCCGTTCGGTCCCAGGAAGCCGAAAAACTCCCCTTCTCCCACCTCTATGGAGAAGTTGTCCAGAGCTCGGAGGTCTCCGTAATACTTACTCAATGCCCTGATGGATATTGCAGGTTCCATAGCCAAGGATTATGCGAGATGGGTTTCAGGTGATCAATGCGAGGGACTTTAGCGGTCCGCCTACCGCTGGAAAAGACTCTCCCAGTAGAGTTACCTCCTACTTCAGGCAGGGAGCAGACTGCCCGACGAGCGTAGATCTCGGAGGCCGAATGATAATGATAGGAATTTGTTTTTTTTTCGAAATACCGACGCTGAGAACTGCAATTTGCCTCTGACAAACACGTGCCAGCCCACACCGATCCTACTTTTCGGCTTAGCCCTGCCCCCCTTTTTCCTGTTCTCGATAATGGCCGACAAGCATTAGTACATGCTGAGCCTGAAGGCGCCCTAACGGGCCACTGGAATAGGTTGCTTGGACCACTTTTCGATTGCGCAAAATAAAATTGGCGGGTTGAAAGTAACCGTTCTCACTATCAAAGTAAGCACCGATCTTATCGGCTTCTTTCCGCACATCCAGCCCGTAAATAACCGGAAAAGTGAGCTTGTGCTTTTCAACCATTTTCCGAGCGTCTTCCTCCTTATCGACCGATAATGCGACGAGGCCGATACCTCCGTCTCTGAACTCTTCCTGATGTCCACTGAAGTCTGCCAACTGCAGATTACAGAAGGCTCACCAATGTCCACGATAGAAAAGCACAACATTCCATTCTTGTCTCAAATCTTCGGGAATCGTCAAACTACCCCCAACCACAGTAGGACCGCTCACACTTGGGAATAGGTCACCATTATTCAGTCTCATAGAAACCTTCTTATCCATGCAGTTCGCTGCCACGATGTGGTCGCATCATTGAGATTAACGAGATCAAGGGTAGTGTAACATTCTCCCACTCTCATAGGAGGTAGAACCACACTAAGCATTAATCTTCTCCAAAGCTTTTCTCGCCGGTTGTCTCCCTCTGTTATCTTTTCAGGAAGTATCTCGCGAGCATGCCTTTACTTCAACGTCAATCACTTTTTCTAAAACAGAACCTGCTTGTAATATTCGAGGCGCTGAGACCACTTACTTAGTATGGGAATAACGAGTTTAGCGCACACCAGGAACCTTCACGAGAACAATGGAGCTGCCATGGAAGAGAAGATCTGGCAGAAGTCCTATGACGCAGGCGTGCCAAAGCAGATCGACTTCAAGGATCTGACGATCCCCCAGATTCTTGACAACTCGGCAGCCCGCTTCCCCGATTCTCCCGCCATTTTGTTCCTCAACTCCAAGCTCACCTACAAGGAGCTAAGAAGAGAGGTCAATAGGCTCGCGGCGGCATTGTCAGATCTGGGTGTGAAGAAGGACAGCCGCGTCGCAATACACCTCCCGAACCTGCCGCAGACGGTCATCTCCTTCCTTGCAACCGTGAAGCTGGGGGCGCAGGCGGTAATGACGAACCCGCTCTACACGCCACGGGAGATCGAGCACCAGTGGAACGATGCCGGGTGCGAGGTAGCGATCACGACGGACTTCCTCTACGACCAGAAGCTCAGGGACATCCGCCACAAGCTGCCCGTCCGAAACTTCATCATCGCCTCTGTCACCGATTACCTTCGCTTTCCGATCAAGCAGTTGGCGCCGATCAAGCTGCGCAAGGCGGACCCACCCCTGATCGCCAAGGTCGCCCCTGGGCCCGGGATACACTTCTTCCGCAAGCTCATCCGCTCGACCCTCTCGAGCCCGCCGGAGGTGCAGATCAATATGGAGGACGTGGCGCTGCTGCAGTACACCGGCGGAACGACGGGAGTAGCCAAGGGAGCGATGCTCACCCACCGCAACCTCTCCGTCAACGTCCAACAGGAACGGGCCTGGTTCCCCAACTTGGAGGAGGGCCGAGAAGTCGTCCTGGGGGTGCTTCCGTATTTCCACGTCTTCGGCTTGACCACCTCCTTTCTTCTCCCGCTCTATGTCGGCGCGGCCATGGTGCTGATGCCAAACCCCCGGGACATCCCGACGATGATCGAGAATATCTCCAAGCAGCGGGTGACCCTCTTGCCGGCGGTGCCGGCCATCTTCAACGCGATTAACCAGTACCCCGGGATCGAGAAGATCGACACCAGCAGCGTGAAGACGTGCATCTCTGGCTCGGCCCCGTTGCCCCGAGCGGTGCTGGAGCGGTTCGAGGAGTTGACCGGCAGCAAGATCGTCGAAGGATTCGGATTGACCGAGGCCTCGCCGGTGACCCACGTCAACCCTCTCAACGGGGTCCGCAAGGTGGGATCGATCGGGCTGCCAGTGCCCAGCACGGAGGCCAAGATCGTGGATGCGGAGACAGGACAAAAGGAGCTTGCTCCAGGCGAGGCAGGGGAGCTGATCATCCGAGGTCCCCAGGTGATGAAGGGCTACTGGAAGATGCCGGATGAGACTAGCGAGGTGATCCGGCACGGCTGGTTATATACCGGGGACCTGGCGGCAATGGACGAGGACGGCTACTTCACCATCGTGGGACGGAAGAAGGACATGATCCTGGCCTCCGGCTATAACATCTACCCGGACGAGATCGATCGGTTGTTCATGGCACATCCGGCGGTGCTTGAAGCCTGCACCATCGGGGTCCCCGACCCCAAGCGAGGGGAGACGGTCAAGTCCTTCCTTGTGCTCAAGCCGGGCATGAGTACAACCGCAGAGGAGATCCAGGAGTTCTGCCGGCAGAACCTGGCCGTCTACAAGATCCCCAAGCTGATCGAGTTCCGAGAGCAGCTGCCAAAGAGCTCGGTGCTAAAGCTCCTGAGGCGGGTCCTGCGGGACGAGGAGCTGGCCAAGCTCCAGGAGGAGAAGGAAAAACAGCAGGAAGTCACCAATGTGGTGCCTCTGCTCGATGCCTTGATCGCCCGTAGCGCTGCCTAACATCACAAATCCGCTTAGTAAATCCGCTTAGGATTGACTTTAACCCCTTAAAAATCTATGATTTAGCAAAAATCACACGTGCAACTTGAGAGAGACTGTGGTTGGGGAGACTATTTCACACTACAAGGTCTTAGCAGAGCAGTTCACCCAAGATCCTCAGCAGGGACACCTCCCTATTTCGCATGTCTACATTGACATGCCTGGCGTTTTTATTCCTGTGGGCAGTTATGCGGTTAATTTCTGCACGACCTCCACTCAGACATCCAACGCCAAATTTTGCTCCGACTTTGGATGGGACCCTCGCTTTCCCAGTTTTAAAGAGGGACTCGATCAAATTATTTCCACCTGGCAATCCGAGGGCTTCTTTCAAGA
>JALLOM010000315.1 GCA_027717865.1 Acidobacteria bacterium AH-259-O06
GTGGTGGCTCGATCCATCCCAACAGTTGGCCCTTTGTCACGCTCTGTCCCAGCAGCGGCAGACCTTGCGGCGGAGGCCAGAGTCGACCTGCCACCGGGGGGACCACCAGAGCATCTCGGTCCGATCTGGGAGCAATGCGGCCGCTTGCGGAAACCGAACTCCAAAGGATTTGCTTTCCTGCGCGTTGGCTTTGAAATGGTAGCTTCCATTGCTGCTCCTTGAGAAAGGTAATCGCATCATCCTCAATCTCCGGTTTGTCAACCGGCGAAAGTTCGGCATCGTGTGGGTAGATAACCAGGGATTGGACTTCAATTTGTCCCTCAAAGGATGGGCTTTGCACACGTATCTTAAGCGTTAGCTCTTCAGGGTTTTCGAAGGTGACTTCGGGAATAAAGACGCCCGGTCGGGTTGGCTCCTCTAGGGTAACCTCCTTGACGAGCCCTTGCTTACCGATAAACTGAAAGGCTACCGGACCTTTGGTGACGGGCTCAAAGCTCTTTAAATTGGTCAGGTGCGCCGCGAACCGGGCCGGAACCCTGACTTGAAGTTGAGGATATTCCATGAACAGTTCCAATTGTTCGTTCCATACCGTCACCCCGATAGATTGTGCCCCAGTCTCCTCATCGGGAGAATTACATCCTGAGAGAATTAAACTCAGTCCAAGCCAGAGAATCCATGGGGTTCGTATCGTATTGGAAGTCATTTCAATTCAGCACCGACTGATTTTTCCAGCTCGATGCGGGTACTCCCCAATTGAAAAAGGAGCTCATAAAAGCCCAGTGAGGCGTCCAACTTCACTCGCAACGCATCAAGGTATTCGAGTAAGCTGGCTTCCCCCTCCAGATAGGATTGCAGTGTCACCTCCGCCATGTTTGCAGCGCGTTTAATTACGGTCTGCTCCAGCCGCTTCACGTTCGCCTCCTGCAACTGGTAGGTTTTGAAGGCTCTCTCCACTTCAGCACGGATTTGCAGCCTCTTCCAGCTCAGCAGGTTTTGGTTTCGCCTCACGCGGGCAAGCGCCTCTTCGATATTGCCCTGGTTGCGGTTAAAGAGTGGGAGTGGGAGGTGCAGAGCAAAATAAAAGGAGTTCGTCCCGAAATCCCTTTTATATCCTCCCCCGAAGGTGAGATTAGGAATAGTTCGTGACTCCTGCAAATCCACCAGTGCCTTTCCTTGCGCTGCTCGTATCGTTTCTCTTCTAAGGTCGGGTCGCGATTCCAGGGCGAGAGCTCGCAACTCTTCCATAGAACGCTCCAGAGGAGCAGCACCAATCGTAGGCTGCAGGGTCGGCATCGACAGGCCTTCCCAGGTGATCAAGGCAGCCAGCTCCGCCCAGGCGGAAGCCAGGTTAGTGCCGGCCTCATTGACAGCGGTAATGTAGTGAACCTCCTCCATATCGATCCGGAGCTGAGAAAGTCCCGCAGCATCCCCGGCCTCAACTCGTTTGCGATGGATGTCCCGGATTTCGTAATACGAATCCAGGTGCTCCTGGGCTAGACCAAGCTTTTGTTGAGCCCGGTAGGCCCGAACAAAAGCCTCTTTAACTGTGGCCTTTCCCAAGCGGATGAAATTTTGCAAATCCGCCTCGGTCGCTTGCACATCAAAACTGGCAACTCTTTTTCGATGGCGACGTTTGCCTCCCAGCTCCAACTCTTGAGTGGCCCAAATAAGGAATTCTTGATCATTGAGATAACTGGAGTCAGGTCGACCGACCGGGAAGCCCTCCTGGCTAAAGTTTAATTGCGGATTGGGCAGCAAACCCGCTTGGTTAAGCCGAGAACTTGCCATTTCAACTCTTTCTTTTTCAGCTCGCACTGCCGGGCTACGATCGATGTATAGCTGGAGAGCTTCTTCAATCCTCAGCACAGGTGGTCCCGAGAGAGGAATTGCCAGAACAACTACACTTTGTAGAAGGAAGGCGCAAAAAAATTTTCCTACCAGCTTAGCCACCCTAAAAATGTTTCGAGTCCGTGATGAACCTGAGAGAAGTGAAATATGAGGAGAAAGCATAAACTGGCACACCCCAAAAGGACTGGGACTTGTCCTACCGCATTGGGTCGGTCGCAGAACAACGATTCAATCCGAAGTTTGAGATTACAGGTGTCTTTGGCTGAATAGGCGAGAGTCATTGTGGGGGACCGCCATTCTCTGTTCGCTCTTTGGAACTTAAGAATCGTTAGCGCGACACGATCGGGTGAAAATCCGCCCCGAATAGATGCACGATCGCATTCGATCTCCGCCATCCACTGCCATTGTCGACGTATGTGTCGAACTGCTGGCAACCAGTATTCGCAAAATGTGAGAAACAACAATCGGAGTGGATCTTTCCTTCTGATATGCTCCATTTCGTGCGACAAGACAATAGCCTGTTCCTCGGCACTGAGCAGTTTGACCGCCGCTTTCGTCAGATAGGGCCGGGGCAAAAACAAGCCTGCCGTAAAAACCGCTGGAAACCTGCTGGGGATAACGCCAAATGAAACACGTTGAGTGGCGGCCCTAGTCTTTGTCGAGAAAGTACCACGAAGCAGTTGGTGTGTAGGAAGATACCTGTGATAGGAGCGAACTGCAGCTGCCGCTACCAATGTGCAGGACAATAGCGTAACTCCCCAGAACAATTCCCCTGCTGGTGGATTCTGGGAAATGTGCGCAAGACAAAGATGCGGGTGGCCAGGATGCTGGGTGCAATGATCGACCAGCCAGCCAATAGAACTCAGCCAACCGAACGCGAAACCGAACGCAACTACGAAACTTCCCCAAACAATCGGGAGCATCCCCCAGGCGAACCAAAAGCCGCTTGAAAGCCTCATTAGGTTCGCTCCGCAAGCCCATCTCGCAAATGGGTACTGGAGCAATGCCGTAGCCCAGCATGCGGTGAACCCGATGAGTGCGGAAGACATTAGCAAATAAAAAGCCGAATATATCGTCATCGTCGCTTCCGCCTTACTAACTCTTCTAATTCTTCAAGTTGCTCTTCATCCGCTGACACCAGTTCGACAAAGGTGCTCAGGATGGGCCTGGAGTCTTCCTTCAAAAGCCCTTCCAGAACATCTCTTGTGACGATTTCATCGAACTCTTGTTGGCTGAGCGCAGGACTGTAGAGAAAAGCTCTCCCTTTACGTGAGCGAGTAAGCAACTTCTTTTTGTGTAACCGGTCCAGAATCGTTAACACTGTGGTGTAAGCGATTTTCCGTTCCACCCTGAGGCGATCGCGAACTTCCCTGGCTGTGCAACCAGGGGTATCCCACACTTCTTTCATCACCTTGCTTTCAAGTTCCCCCAAGACTTGGGGGATTCCTTTTTTCGATGGCCGAAATGCAAATTTCATAGGTCCGCGCTTCTTAATTCTACAGACTGTAGAATTTATAGCGCAAGCTTAATTTTTTGCCCTGGTGAGAGTACGCTACTCACGAGAGGAGCACATTTCAAGTCATAACACGCCGGCTACCGGAGCCCCGATTATTGTCGCCTTCCGTCTGAAACTACGTCACCCCTCTCTAAGCTCTTCATTTTATTGGGCTTTTGAACGCTGCTCTACTTACATCCGACGGTCCTGATGGAATCAGAACCTTGGAATGTCTGACCGTCTAGAGTCTGTCCTGTGAGGGAAGCCGAGGTATCCCCTGTTTCGTCGGCGGTGCCAAGAACCTAGTCGAAGCCGTCCTCCAGATCGTCGGCTGGAGAGCGTAGCCGCAGCTCTGAAAAAATCCCTCCAACTAGCCTCACAATCAACCATCTCGGATGGAGGAGGGAAGACCCAAGGTGTGTAGTCGAAAGGCCTTGTGGCTGTGTACTGGTATTATCGTATGTCCCGTGA
>JALLOM010000316.1 GCA_027717865.1 Acidobacteria bacterium AH-259-O06
TCCCCACCTGCTTCTTAACCCTTTTGCCGAGTGATTTCTAACGATATCTTATAGGTTTCATGCGGGACGATTACGGGACGACAAGCAGCAAGCCCCGGCAGTGAGCTATCTCATGCCATATCTCATTGTATATCTCATTCTGGACAGAAGATCCCTGCTCAATTTTCCCCCTGGCGAGGACAAGATTGGAATATGGTGCCAAGAGAGGATTTGATGGTCAGCCAAATCATTTGGGAGAGTTTCCCTGCTCGGTTTTAGGCATCTTAAAAGAAAGGGAGAACCAAGAAATAAAGAAAGGGCGTTAGGAACCGCTTGCCAAAAGTGCCAAAAGGGTGCTAAAATTCCTATAAAGTATTGTGTATACAAAGGATACAGCCATTAAGCACCGAAGTGCCAAAAGACCTCCCAACAGTGCCAAAAGGGGTCAGACGCGCAATAACCATACCGCGAACCATCATGCCCTGAGGCCTGCCCAGCACCCTTTCACCCTCTTCCGGGGAAATCCAATAAATTGAAGATGCCCATAAACGGGGGCTTTGCGGGTGGAGAAACGGATAGCAACCACTGGGTACTCACAAGGGCATGGGGGTAGCGACCACTGGCGTGCTAGAGACCACCCAGAAACCGCTTTTGGGGTCCAGTTCTGGACTACAGGCGAGTCTATTCTGTGGGGACTGAAGACCCACTTTCGTCCTAGCGCTTATCGTGACTTTTAGATAACGGTAGTGCATATAGTGCCGGGTAAGTCTCGTTCCAGACCATCCGGGCGTCTCCATGTGTCGAGGTGACAAACGTGACCAGTCATGTGACTGGTTGCAAAGGTGATGTCTAGGATGTTATATTGCAGTCGGCGGATACATTATGCCAAGAAGCATGACATTCGAGGGTGAAGACCTCATGGACAACCTGGTAAATCTCACCACTATGCAGAAGAATTGGTGTGACAAGATTCTGGAGGGCAAGTCCCGCACCCAGGCAGTTGTAGAAGCCTACGGGTATAGTGACCGCGCCAAAGCTTCCACTCTAGCGTACAGGCTGTGGAAAAATGAGAACTGCCGGAAGTATATAAATCAGCAGGTAGGAGGTACAGGAGTGCCCGCAAAGGTCTGCCAGACCATTCTGGATGCTCTAGAGGCCGAGAAATTTGCGCTATTCAAAGGCAAACCCGTATCTCTAGGGCCGGACTGGAATGCCCGAATTAAAGCCTGCATCGAGTACTTCAAGATATCCGGCATGTATCACAAGAACGGGGATGTAGAACCTGAAACCAAGGAACCCGATATAGCCAGAAAGGAGCTCACTTTCTGGGACAAGTACTACATGCTCACATACGGGCAATTTCCCGGACCAGGGGATGTGGAGAGGTTCAAAGGGCGTCTAGGGCCTGTAGCGGCTACCACAGAAGCTGCGATAAGGGTGAACATTACCATGACTCTCCCGGATGAGGATGTTGAGACTATTGAGTACTTACCTACCGTACCGCCTAAATTTGTGGACCTGAAACCCTCTAAGCAGTCTAAGGGAAATGCTCAAGACCAGGCCACGGAAAATGCTCAAACTGAAGAAGTAAAAGACTATGGGGCGAGATGGCGACGGCCCAAACCAGAGGTTAGTTGACCCCTTCCCCAGATCTAGTTAACCCCTTTCCAAGACCATAGCCCAGCATTCTTGATCTCGTCAATAGCCAAAAGCTCCTCAGGCGATTTGCGCTGTTGCATGTACTCTGCCTCAGTGACCCCGCTAGCCTTGACATAAGCAGCGTGCCACGCTACGCCAACCGCTAATGGGGAAAGCCCAGCTTCTTTAGCGGCGGCCTCAGCTTGTTGAGATGCTATCTCGCTAGGAACCAAGGTAGCCATGGACTCTCTGCCTCTGATCTTGGATGCTTCGAGTCGCAGTTTGGAACAGTACCTGGCAAGATCTTCCCACTCCTCTTTGGTTAGTTCCTCTTTTTTCTCCATTTTATCAAAAATTTCCGTTATGCGGTCCGCGTTTGGCCTTCCCTCCGCATCCGTTGAGCCTCTCATGGCTTCTTGCATCATTCGTTCTAGTTCTTCATTGCTCAGCTTTTTGACCATATCTTCTCCTTATGCGCTCTCTGGTCTGGGAGAATGTAGTGATTTCCCGCGGGTTAAGCTTTCCCATCATTATACCTAATTGGTCCGGCATTCTCCTTGATCTATGCCGTTCACTCTCATTGGCAAACTCTCTTCTGGGTGTCCCCAATATCACGGCCTAAAATTCTTATCACACGGCGCCAGTGAGCAAGGGGAAGAGGTAAAAAAGGTAAGCAAAAAATTGCCTACCTTAAAGGGGAAGTCCCCGAGGAACGTGAGTCGTTACAGGTTACACCCTCATGTTGCTGCAAACGGCAAGAAAAGTGGTTCTATCCTTTGATTTGGTCAGCGGCAAAGTCAAA
The DNA here is from genome assembly GCA_027717865.1 of Acidobacteria bacterium AH-259-O06. GTDB lineage: Bacteria > Acidobacteriota > UBA6911 > RPQK01 > JADFOI01 > JALLOL01. The sequence continues at coordinate 2,420 of JALLOM010000316.1, forward strand.
CTCTTCTTGCTCTATTCCTTCAGCGTAGATCTTTTTCAGTGATTGAATCCAATAAGTTTTTCCGAGGGGGTGTGAACTCCAAAGGTCCATTAGCAGGATCATAGATCCCATAAGAATAAACTCGGTTCTTGGCTAGCCAGAAACCCAAATTATATTGGGGATACGAGTAGATCCTCTTCAGACCGTCGCGAGATTGAGAAATCTGGGCAGGATTGCCAAACTTCTCAATGAGCCTCTCGTGGGAAGTACCAATATAAACTCCTTGCAGTGGGGTGGAGTAGCGGTCTTCAAAATTCCTAGGTCTGGGAGGGGGAGATGCAATCCCCAATTCTTCCTCCAGTCTCCTAAGTTTCTCTTTTTTCGTCTCTTGCTTTAAGATGAGCCTGACCTTTCCATCTTTGAAAGCTACCAGGTAAAGCTCTTCGGCTGTCTCATAGCTCCACCTTTCCTCATTTTCAGATGGATTTAGTACATCAAAAGCAGGATCAGCCTTACGCATGATGATCTTCTGGTCCAGAGGATCAAGAAGCAGAAATTGCGGGTCATTCAGGAGCTGCTTAACTTTCTCAGAATCTGTTACCCGAGGCTCTCCACTGATGAACCTCACATCTTCCTTTGTTGATTGAAGGGAAATTCCCAAGAAACTTGTCTGAGCGTACGGCCAATCTCGATAGACGGGATAGATAAGAATTACGGCACCTGCCAAAAAGCACAGTCCTATGACACCGAGGATGGTCCGAAAAATCAGTCGCCTCCACTTCCACCGGTCCCTGGTTGCTACGTACAAAATAACCAACGACAGAATGGCAGAAGAAAGGAGTATCGCCGTGCCTAGGCTCATAGCTTGGGCCGGAATTATAAATCCTGGATGTAATTATTTCCACTCATCCGGATCAACCAGGGCTGGATAGCGGGTCAGCATATCATTCCGACGCACCGCTTCCTGATCCTTCCTCACCAGTAGGCGGCGTCCAAAAAACAGATGTTTTTGCCCGTTAAGTGCCCTCAAACTGTGCTTATGGGGTTAGGAAGACTTACGGGCTGGCTGTTAGGGTAACTTTGGAGAGAAGGTTCATTGGCTCATATCTCTGGTAATCGCCTCCTGTGCAGGCGTCTTCATGGGAGAATGCTGCTGCTCCCATTATCCACGTGAACAAACGCCAGCCGTCGAGGTGAACCGTACATGTCTTTCCCGCGTGTCGTGGGAAATTGGTGCAATCCCGAGTGCCACGCAATTGTAAGGCGTATGTCAATGATCACCGGAAAGCGATGTTTTTTGAACCACCGCCGGAAATAGGAACGAAAATTGCTCAGATAGATCAACATTATCCGCGCGGAGCGCGCGTAAGACGTTCACAGTAAAAAGTCTTTGC
>JALLOM010000317.1 GCA_027717865.1 Acidobacteria bacterium AH-259-O06
GAAGTCGAGGGGCCGCCCTGGCCGGCCTCCGGTGCCGAACGAGATGCGGGATCTGATTCGCCGGCTCAGCCGAGAGAATCCCTTATGGAGTGCCGAACGAATCAGGGACACTTTGCGGCTTCTCGGCTCCGATCCCCCTTGTGACGACACCATCCGCAAGTACATGGGCCAGCCGAAGAATCAGACTGACAAAGCAACGAACTGGCTGCCTTTCCTGCGCAACCATCTGGATGTCTCGTGGGCGATGGACTTCTTTACCGTGATCACGATCAACTTCTCATTGCTCTACGTGTTTGTCGTCCTCGAACATGGTCGAAGGAGGGTGATTCATTTCTCGACGACGTATCATCCCTCCATGGCGTGGGTCATTCAACAGCTCCGGGAAGCCACTCCCTTCGGTCGTCAGCCCAGATATTTGTTGCGTGACAATGACGGCATCTACGGCCACGGAGTGCGGAAGTTCCTGGACAGCTGCAACATTGAAGAGGTGCGAACGGCCTACCGGAGTCCTTGGCAGAATCCTTATATCGAAAGGTTTTTCGGCACCTTACGCCGAGAGCTGCTCGATCACCTTATCGTGCTCAGTGAAAGGAACTTGAACCGTTTGCTCAAGGAATACATAGAGCACTACTACCATGTCGGGCGGCCCCATCAGGGACTGGACGGCGATACACCCGTTGCCGCGCTGAGAGGCGAGGTGCTTGATGGGCCAATCGAGCTGATCTCGTTTCCGGTGTGCGGCGGGCTGCACCATCGTTACGAACGTGTGGCAGCGTAAGACCCAAGCACTGCCGCTTTATTCTCACTACATCCTTCCAAGACAGGAAAACTCTGAACATCGGCCCTCTCCAACCACCAGAACATAAGCCTGTGCACTGACCCTCCTCGTTGTTCCCTTGTGCTTGCCGGAAAGCAACACTCAAATATGCTTACCCGCCAGCAGCCTAAGCCTGTGGAGCACGCCCTATTTCAGTCAGATGAAGTTTTTCGCGGGGACAGGGGTGCAAGGTGCTTAGGTCGAACCGTTTCCCCTATCCTGGTATGACAGTAATCTTCAACACTCGGGTTGAGGTCGGAAGTAGGGCAAAGGCAATAGGAATTACCTTACTGTTCGTCGCGGCTGCGCTTCTTTTCCAGGCCAGCATTGGCTTCTAGTTTTGGCCTAGCGAGTAATGACAGCGTAGTGGAGACGTTAAAGCTTTGCAAGAACTGATCATGGTGTCTTCAGATGGACAAGATTCCCCTAGATGTCCTCGGGCAGCTCAGCCCCCGATTTCTGGACCAATGGGGGAAAAGCCGACTGGGACGTGGCGAGGCACGGCGCTCGTTGATTTTTCCAACACAGTTCATGCTCGATACAACAATGAATCCTTACCCATGAGCCAACTCTCGCTGCGGTCAGCACGAGCGTCTTAATAACTCGACATATAAGCTTTTAGTAGCGGCTAGTTGCTGCGTTTCGGCAAAGTTATGGTAGGCAAAATGGTCCCATCTGTCTTTCGAAAAAGTATATACGGTCATCAGTTGACATTGCCTTCTAACCCTCCAAGGGTCTAAGATTTAAGGAAATTCACATCTGACAACCTACAAAAGAGTCAACGTGATCGGCCAAAGTATCGCCCACTACAAAATCACCGAGAAGATCGGCCAGGGCGGCATGGGAGAGGTGTTGCTAAAGGGCCCTCTGGCGTCGCCGGAACGCCATGATCGGGCAGCATTTGAAGGCCGGAGCGGCAGGGAAAGGAGTACCGAACGTGGCAGCAGTGCGAAACCCGTTGCATCGCAGCCGGGGGTTGGCTATCCTGTCCGTGCCAGGACTGCCAAAAAGGGAATCCTGTTTCATCGAGGAGCGCGACCGCGGGCTTCCGTTCCGCGTGGCGTAAGCTTCTACATGGAGATACACCATGGAATCCTTGAACGTGACCGGCAAAGGAAGCTTCGGTATGCGTTTCGGGCGCCTGAGTCTGCTCGTTCTCAGCGCCGCTCTTTACCAGTCCGCTAGCGCGGCCGACGGAGTTTACAAACAAGTGAAATGGCCGATGCAGGCCAAGACCATAATCGGCACGCCGTCGCCTTGGCATTTCGGCCAAGTAGTGGCCGTGGCAACAACCAAGGATGGCAACATCCTGGTGTTTCATCGCGGCGCCCACCCGATCATGGAGTTCGACCCGGAGGGGAAGTTCTTGCGTTCCTGGGGCGACGGAATGATCAGCGAGGGCAAGGTCACGAGAGTTGAACCGAAGGACCGTGCGCCGGGCGCGTGAGGCTACACGGCTGTCTATGGGCCGCCTGGATGCTACTCCTGCGGCGCCCACTCAGTGCGTGTCGATCCGGAGGGAAACATCTGGGTGGTCGACGCCGGTGCTCACGTGGTCTACAAAATGAATGCGCAGGGGCGCGTGATCTTGCAGCTCGGCACCAAGGGCGTCTCGGGCACCGACTCCACCCATTTCAACCTACCCACCGATGTCGGCTTCGCACCCAATGGCGATATTTACGTCAGCGACGGCTACGGCAGCGCACGGGTGGTCAAATACACGGCAGACGGGGAATACCTGTTGCAGTGGGGCAAAAGAGGAACAGGTCCGGGAGAGTTCGGGTTACCCCACAACCTGGTGGTCGATGCCCAGGGGCGGGTTTACGTGACCGATCGGGACAACCAGCGCATCCAGGTTTTCGATTCCAAAGGCAAGTTTCTCGACCAGTGGAAGGATGTCGGAGGGGTCTCCACGCTCTTCATGACCAAAGACAACTACATTTGGACGGGCGGAGTCCTGCGGAACCTAAAAGGGGAGGTCGTGGCAAGATTGCCGGGAAACCCGGGCGGGCACGGTACGAACGTCACGGAGTCGGGAGACGTTTTTATCGCGCAACTCAGCGGGATAGTGCAGAAGTTCGTGAAGCACTGAAGTGCGTAGGCCACGGACACCGAGTCAGGAGGGCACGATGCGATCATTCACTTTGACAACGAGCTTCGTGCCGCCGCACTGCCGACACGGTCTTAATGTGTTCCCGCCAGTAACCTGCCGGGTGGGGAGTAGACAGGGTGTCGCGGCGGTCGAACTCGAACGAGATCGTCGCTTACAGCGTATTCTCGAGCCTCGATTGTTTTCGCCAACTCGGAAATCGATTGCTCTGTTGCCAGACCATTTCGCACTACAAGATCATCGACAAGCTCGGGGAAGGCGGCATGGGGAAGTCTACCGTGCCGAGGACACCAACCTGAAGCGGGAAGTCGCCATCAAAGTCCTCCCTGAACAGTTCACGAAAGATTAGAACGATGTTAAGGGAATCTCAAAATAGTGCATGACTATTGGTATTCGAGACGGCCACAATGGAAATCCCGGGTTAGGTCGTTCTCTTCGAAGCAAGGTGTGATCATGTCGAAGGCAAGTCGACTTGGATTGGTAGTTGCGTTGGCTGTCGTCACATTGCTCGGCACTGGAGTTGAGGCCTTCGCCCAAGTCCTCCCGAATCCGTATCGCGCCGTTGATGGCTGGGCAAAGCTTCCGGACGGGAGAGAGATGGGAGCGGTGGGCGGGGTGACGATCGACCCCGATGGCGACCATATCTGGGCAGTGGTGAGATGTTACGAGACCGACCCGGCTCGGTTCGGTAACGAGTGTCTTGATTCGGATCTGGACCCGGTCCTCAAGTTCGACTTGGAAGGCAATGTCGTGGAGAGCTTCGGGAGCGGGATGTTCATCTGGCCCCTTAAGCCTCATCATGATTCCGATCGGGACCATTTATGGCATCTATGCGATCTGGGTGCTCATGAAGGACGAC
>JALLOM010000318.1 GCA_027717865.1 Acidobacteria bacterium AH-259-O06
ATTTGATCCCTCTAAGTTCTTGTATGAGTTCGACTACGGGAAGCTAACTCAGTTGCCCGATGGACGCACACTCCGGGAGTGGGAAATCATGGCGATCGATAAAGAAATCGAGATCGCACCTGGCGTCTATTTTCCGGCTTGGACCTACAATGGGCAAGTCCCGGGTCCGACCCTGCGCTGCACTGAAGGCGATCGTTTGCGCATTCACTTTGCAAACGGTGGAAGCCACCCACATACCATCCACTTCCACGGTTTTCACCCGGCGAAGATGGATGGTGTCTTGGAGGTCGTTAAGCCAGGTGATGAGTATTTGTACGAGTTTGATGCTGAACCCTTCGGGCTGCACCTGTACCACTGCCATTCCGTGCCTTTAAAACGACACATTCACAAAGGGCTGTATGGAGCTTTTATTGTTGATCCCCCAAAGAAGAGACGGCCGGCCCGTGAGATGGTGCTGGTGATGAACGGCTTTGACACCAATTTTGATGGTGAGAATGAAGTATATGGGGTCAACAGCGTGGCCTTTCACTATCATCGCCACCCCATCGAGGTGAAGCTTCAGGAGCTTGTGCGGATCTACCTGGTCAACATCCTCGAGTTTGACCTGGTGAATTCTCTTCATATCCATGGCCACTTCTTTGATGTCTACCGGACCGGAACCAAGCCAACGCCGACCGAGTTCACTGATACGATCATGATGTGTCAGGGGGAACGTCACCTGTTGGAGTTGAAATTCCGACATCCTGGAAAATTCATGTTTCACGCCCACCAGAGTGAGTTTGCTGAACTGGGATGGATGGGATTTTTCCAAGTAAAGGCTTAGTGCTATGAAACAGTGGATTCGAGGACTCTTCCCGATCATTCTGCTTGGCGGCCTTCTGGCGCTGTTTTTTGCCTATGGACCGCTGGGGGTTTTCCTGGCTTCCTTTCCGCCGGTCGAGGAGTTGACGATAGAGCGGATTGTGCTTCCTGAGCCTGGCAGTATAGTGCTCCATGTGATCAACGGAGGGCCCCAACCGGTAACGGTAGCTCAAGTGACGGTGGATGAGGCGTTTTGGCAGTTTTGGACGGAGCCGGAGCGCAAAACCGTTCCTCGCCTGGGCCGAATGAAGATTCACATTCCCTATCCCTGGGTAGAAGGAGACACTCACGAAGTCACAATCCTGACTTCTACGGGTCTTACTTTCAGCAAGGAGATTCCAGTGGCGACTCAGTCTCCAAGGACGGACTTGACCTATTTTGGGACTTTTTCACTGCTCGGGATCTATGCCGGTGTCATTCCGGTTTTTCTGGGTCTGCTCTGGTATCCGTTCTTGCGGGAACTGAGTCGAAAATGGCTTTCCTTTTTCCTTAGCTTGACGGTGGGGCTCTTGGCCTTCTTGGCGGTGGATACACTGAATGAGGCGTTTGAGACTGCGGAAGTCGTCCCTGGCGCATTTCAGGGAGTTGCACTGGTTGGCATGGGTGTTTTGGCAACGCTGCTTCTTCTCAGTTATCTGTCGCGCAGCAAGGCGTCACGCTCGGATAAGGGAAGTGTGGAAGGGCGTTACTGGACCTCCCTGATGATCGCGCTTGGTATCGGACTTCACAACTTGGGTGAAGGCCTGGCGATTGGCTCCTCTTATTCGCTCGGTGAAATTGCTCTCGGGACTTTTCTAGTTGTGGGTTTCACACTACACAACATCACCGAAGGATTGGGGATTGTGGCTCCCATTGCAAAAGATCGACCTTCGATCGGCCGGCTGGTGAAGCTAGGATTAATTGCTGGGGCCCCAACTGTGTTGGGAACCTGGATTGGAGGGTTCAGTTACTCACCAACCTGGGCCACTTTGTTTCTGGCGATCGGTGTGGGGGCCATTCTGCAGGTGATTTACGAGCTGGTGCTGCTGTTTAGCCGAAGAGAGGAAGCTAGTCTCGTCAGCGCTTATAACCTGTCCGGATTTATCTTAGGTCTGGGGATCATGTATGGGACGGGCCTGCTGGTCGTGGCTTAAGCCCATTTAGGTTCCAAGTTTCAAGTTCCAAGTTCCAGGTTCCAAGTTCCAGGTTCCAGGTTCCAGGTTTCAGGTTTCAGGTTCCAAGGTTTTTGAGCTATGAGTGTTGAGTTATGAGTTCTGAGTTTCGAGGTTTTAAGCTGAGGTTGGGTGGTCTGTGATCAGTTGATCAGCGGCAGGCTTCTGAATTCTGGATTCTGGATTCTGGATTCTGACTCCTGACTCCTGTGGAGGTTCTCAATGGAGAAGTTACTTAGTACACTAGTAATAAAACATCGTTTTGCATGTTTGGTGGTCGCGACTATGCTCTTCCTATCGTGTGCTGATCTACACGCTGAAACGCACCATTTCCGGTCAACTCACTATCACAACACCTTCTCCTTTGCCCACCCACCGGTGCTGCACATCAGGCCCGGAGACCGGGTCATCACCCGGACCATCGACGCGCGCGGCTCTGACGCGCAGGACAAAAAAGTCGGGGAGCGGCCCAATCCCCAGACCGGCCCCTTTTTCATCGAGGGAGCCGACCCCGGCGATGTGCTAGTCGTGCGCCTGCACAAAATTGAACCGAACCGCTCCACGGCCTGGTCTAGCAGTCTTCTGGCTCCTTATGCTGCCGACCCCCGGTTTCTTCGTTTCGAGGGGAAGCGCGAGCAAACCACGGAGACGTGGGTTATCGACAAGGAAAAAGGAGTGGCGCGGGTGTCTTCGACCAGTGTACGACCTCAGGGAATTGAGGTTCCAGTGCGCCCCATGCTTGGATGTGTGGCTACGGCTCCAGACCGGAAGGAGGCGGTGGCCACCAGCACTCCAGGCTCCTTTGGAGGAAATATGGACTATAATGGGGTGGTGGCCGGAGTAAAACTCATGCTGCCCGTTTATGAGCCGGGCGCACTGCTTTTTGTGGGTGATGGGCATGCCCGTCAGGGAGACGGGGAGGTGGTTGGCAACGCGCTGGAAGTTTCCATGGATGTCGAATTTACAGTTGACCTGATCAAGAACAAAAAGATCAACTGGCCGCGCCTGGAAAACGACCAGCACATCATGGTCTTGGGCAGCGCCCGGCCCCTACTGCAGGCCCTGCAGCACGCCACCACCGAGATGCAGCGCTGGTTGATGTCGGACTACGGCTTTGACGAGCGGGGCTCGTCCCTATTAATGGGCCACGTACTGGAGTACGACATCGCCAACGTGGTCGATCCGCACTTTACAGTGGTTGCCAAGATTCGAAAATCCTATCTCTCAACTGCGGGAGCTGTTGAGCGGTAAGCTTTTACAGGGTTGAAAGTTTGAAAGTATCGACTTTTCAACTTTCAACCATTCTGCTCGGCGTGTTATGGATCACCGAAATTTCATGGGGAGCAGGTTAGAATTTTTCTTGAATACCAAATATGACAAAAGAAACGCAAGGTGCAAAAGGCGAAAGCAAGCCTAAAAGCTGGACTGTTTCTATCCCGTGCTCCGTGGAGTGGGATGATACTATAATCGAAGGGACAATCGATAATCTGTCCTATACCGGGGCGGTCATTACCGAGATGAAAGTTGCTCCTCCAGAGGGAGCTCTCGTCACTGTGAAATTCCAAGTCGAAAAGGAAGAGCTCAAGGTAGAAGGAGTTTTAACTTCCAAAGTGATCTATACTGTTCGCGAGATCAGTGAAGAAGTGGCTGCACACTCATTCGGTGTGGAATTTCAAGAACCCCTGGAAAAGGTCAGCTCGCAATTGACTCCTCTGTTTCTGAGGCTCCAACGGGAAAGAGCT
>JALLOM010000319.1 GCA_027717865.1 Acidobacteria bacterium AH-259-O06
CGCGACCGGAAATATTCCGAGCTATTTCAAGCGGTGTTCGGCCGGATCCCAACCCACGTGGACCTGGCCAACGCCCTGGCCAGCTACGTTCGCACCATTCTTTCCGGGAACTCGCCCGTGGATCGCTACCTAAGCGGCGAGCGCGAGGCGTTATCGCCACAGGCGCGACAGGGACTGCGCATCTTTCTCGGCAAGGGAAATTGCACGGCCTGCCATCTCGGCCCTACCTTCACGCACGAGCGCTTCCATAACACCGGCATCGCCTGGCGAGATGCCGAACTGCTCGATCCAGGCCGATTTAAAGTGACAGGCAAGAAGGAGGATCAAGGCGCCTTCAAGACTCCCACCTTGCGCGAAATCGCACAGACGCCTCCCTATATGCACGACGGCAGCATTGCCACGCTCGAACAGGTGATCGAGTTTTACAACCGGGGCGGGAACCCGAATCCCTACCTGGACCCCGAACTGCGTCCGTTGCAGCTCACGGCTGAAGAGAAAAAATCTCTGCTGGCTTTTCTCAGGGCCCTGAGCGGGAGCGTTCAGGAAGGGATGTCGAGCAAAGGCTCCCGGTAAAGCGGCTCAGGCGGCTTCCACTTGGTTCACTCGATCTACACGATCTCCATTCGCGAATTTGGCTCCAACACAAAGGTCCCGCAGCAGTTCGGGAGCAAAGGTGACCCCCACCCGCTCATGACGACCCTCTTGCCATCATTTGTCTGTTTGTATTACATTGTATAACATGAAAAGCACCATTACCGTCCGAGTCGATGAGGATCTTGAGCGCATGCTGGACACTGTCTGTGGTCGGTCTGGACGAAATCGGAGTGAGGTGATCAGAGAGGCTCTCAGGCGGCAGCTCAATGTCCTGATATTTGAGGAGTTAAGACGTCGGGTGATGCCGTTTGCTGAAGCACGAGGATATTTGACTGATGAGGACATCTTCAGAGAAGTGTCTTGAGAGTGTTCCTTGACACTAACGTCTTGGTGAGCGCCTTTGCAACCCGAGGTCTGTGCGCCGATCTCTTGAGAGAAGTTCTGGTCAAGCATGAGCTCGTCACTGGGGAGGTGGTTCTTCGAGAATTGCAGCAGGTGTTGATTGAAAAGCTTGGTTTGCCCGGGCAAGCTGTCAGTGACATTATTGGACTACTTCGCCGGCATAAAGTCGTGCCCAGCCCTGAAAAAACACCTCCCGTGTCTTTGCGCGATCCAGACGATCTGTGGGTACTGGCCTCAGCGCTGGCGAGCGCTGCTGATGTTCTTGTCACGGGCGACCGGGATCTGCTTGCCGTAAGAGACAAGGTCAGCGATCTTGTGATTACAGATCCGCGTGGCTTTTGGACACTCCTCCGAAAAACCTAGTCGGCAAGCTTAAGTACTCGGGTTCATAAATACACTAACGTTTGCTGAGGGTCTGGTGAGGCGAGGTGGCGAAGAGAAGAGGAGTCGATGCCAAAGCATCGGCGACGACGAACGACAACGAGATCGACCGCGCACAGCTCAATAGCTCAACAGCTTGACTATTGAGCGGCCAGCACTGAGGATGGAGCCTCATGGGATTCACCGCCCTCGATTACGGTGTGCTCTTTGCCTATCTCATCGGAAGCGCAATTTTCGGCACCCTCATCGGGCGCGGACAGAAGAATATCAATGACTACTTCCTGGCCGGCAAGAGGATGCCCTGGTGGGCCATATCTTTTTCCATCGTAGCCACGGAAACCAGCACACTTACTTTCATCGGAGCTCCGGCCATCGCCTATACCGGAAATCTGACCTTTCTGCAGGTGGTCATTGGTTATTTCTTCGGACGAATATTGGTGAGTTTTTTCCTCATTCCCTCCTATTTCAAAGGAGAGATCCACACCGCCTACGAACTTTTGAATTTTCGATTTGGAGGAAAAGTCCGAAACTTCTCCGCCTTTCTTTTTCAAGCAAGTCGCTCTCTTGCCGATGGGGTGAGACTTTTCGCCACGGCTCTGGTTTTGTCCGTGGTAACGGATATCTCGGACATCTGGACCGTGATCATCATTGGTATGGTCACTATCGTCTATACCTTCTACGGAGGAATGCGGGCTGTTGTCTGGAATGATGTCATCCAGCTCATCATTTATCTGGCAGGTGCTTTCCTGGCCTTCGCAATTATCCTGGGACGGATTCCCGGCGGCTGGCCTGAAGTGACCAGCCTGGCGGCGCCACTGCACAAGTTTCAGTTTCTCGATTTCAGCACGAGTTTCAATCTCGCCTACACGTTTTGGGCAGGGCTTCTGGGAGGTGCTTTCCTGACCTTTGCAACTCACGGCACCGACCAGATGATGGTCCAGCGATATCTCGCCTGCGGCAGCAAACGGGGGAGTCAAGCAGCGGTGATCCTCAGTGGCGTGGTGGTCTTTTTTCAGTTCTTGCTGTTTCTGCTAATTGGGGTAATGCTCTACGCTTTTTACCAGCACTTTCCTTTGGGTCGAGAGCTAGATCAGGTGGACCGAATATTTCCGATCTTCATTGTTGAGCAAATGCCTGCGGGCGTGTCCGGTCTGATTATCGCTGCCATCTTTGCAGCCGCCATGTCTACTTTAAGCAGTTCCCTAAATTCGCTGGCCTCCTCATCCGTGAACGATTTCTACAAAAACTATCTTGTCCCGGAGGCCCCACAGGATCACTATTTGAAAGTCTCCCGAATGTTTACACTGGCTTGGGGAGTGATTCTCATTAGTATCTCCATGCTGGCTCGCAACTGGGGCGAGGTGTTGGAAGTGGGGCTCACCATTACCAGCATTACCATGGGGACGATCCTGGGGGTCTTCCTTCTTGGGATCTGGACCACCCGAATTCGAGAGGGAGCAGCCCTGGCCGGCATGGTCGCTGGACTGATTACAATGCTGGCCGTTCATTTCAGCGGTGCCGTGGCCTGGACCTGGTATGTGCTCATCGGGACGGCCGTGACTGTGGTAACTGGAACGGCCGTGACCTGGGCGGTGGGAAGGCTCTTTTCAGCTGACAACTGACAACTGACAATTCGCCATTTGCGAGTTTGCCTGTCAGCTGATCACAGACCCTCAGTCTCTCCGTGGCCCAGGATCACAAGGCCCAAGGTCAGGGAGCCCAGCGGGACTGCGACTGTCCATTGATCCATTTCATTCTTGAGCAATTTGGGCTCTGTCACCTCCTCGTAGAGGGGAAAGAGGCTTAAGATTGCCGGGTGCTCCGTTCCTGAGGCTTTGGTGCTGAGGTCCACCAATTGCTCAGAGCCGTAAGCAGTTTCGGGATTCCCGTCCTCGGAGCTGGGAATCAGGAAGAGAAAGTCGCGATAAAAAGACATTCCCATATGATCTCCGTCGGCCGGCTGAATTCCGTAGCGCAGCGTATAGGTCCCACTGGGGACTGATTTGTCCTTGTAATCGGACCACCTCTCTGGAAAATGGACCACACCCACCAGGGCACTCTCCCTCAACTTCCCAAAAGCAACCCCCAGTACTTCTTCGGACTCCGCCTCCTTTAAGGGAATCTCTCGAGAAAACCAAAATTCACCCAAGACCGACCCATTTGCAGTGACCCGCAGTCCCGACGAGTTTAGCGACTGGCGAACGGTTTCGGAAACATCTGCCGGAGGTGGTGAATCGATCCTCTCCAGCTGCGGGTTCTGCGCCCCCAGGGCAGACGAAAAGAGCAGAAAGGCAAAGGTGCAAGACAAAAAGATGACTAATCTTCTAGCTGCCATGCAAAAATGATTCGAAGATTGTCGA
>JALLOM010000032.1 GCA_027717865.1 Acidobacteria bacterium AH-259-O06
GTCCGCCGGCGCTTTGTTGATCACACCTGCCCATCTCCGCTCCCATGGGAGAGGTTTTCTATGGGGCCCGAAGTGGCGAGCTATTTCACTTGCCGCGATTTACCAAATTCGTAGACAACGCTGCCGTCGACCGCGTGCAAGCGGAAGGTGATGAGGCTTTCATCACCGGAACGCTTGGTGCTCACCGACAGGAAACCGCCTTCAAGGCGATGGAATTTATGGTATCCGCGGTCCTCGCCCGGCGTGCCGCCGGCGTGCTCATCGCTGGCCGGGCCGCAGGAAAACTCGTTCACACCGGTTTCCGGATGCACGGAATGGTATTGCCAATGTCTGTCTCCGCAGGCGATGAAAAAGTTGTCGGGCAAGTTCTCCTGCACCCACTTGCGAAACTCGTTGCCCTCATAGGTGAAGGCGTCGTTGGAGTGGTTGTCGTGCTTGCTGGTGCGATCAGGCCCGACGATGGGGGTAGGGCTAACCAGGACCTTCCAGTCGACGTCGCTGGCCAGCAGGGTATCCTTTAGCCACTGCTTTTGTTCCTCTCCCCAGATGGACTTTTCCGGACCGTCTTCCATTGGATTCGGGGAGCGATAATCTCTTCCCTCCACCAGCCAGACCTGCAGCCCTTTGCCCCAGCGGAAGGTGCGATAGGGTTTCTCGCCCATCGGGACCTGCTCGGCGTAAACGCGCAGGCCATCCTGGAAGGTAAACGAGCCCATGAATTCACGCACAAGCGTGGGCCAGCAGTCGTTGGCGTAAACGTCATGATCGTCCTTCTCCCAGTAGCCGGAAACTTTCAGGTGAAGGGCGATGTGCCGCGGATAGCTGTACATGCGCTGCCAGTGGTAGCGGGCCAGTTCCAAGGTCGTCACCAGAGGATCGTCGCTGTCGTAATAGACCGTGTCACCCGTGGGCACGATGAATTCAGGCTCGAGTTTGGCCATCGATTCGTAGATAGTGAAACCGTCGGCGTGATCCACGTCGCGATAGGCCTGCCCGGTAATGACCGTAAATCTTACGTCGGCGTATTCGTCCGCCGGCGGGGCCGTCTTGAAGCGCCCCTGCACAGGCTGATGAATGACGGAGCCGCTTGGGTTGGAGGTTTCGGCCGAGTAGTAGTACACCGTTCCCGGTCTCAGTCCGCTCAGCCGGAAATCATGCGTGAAATCAGTCCCCGCATCCACCTCATGCCAGCCTGTGTCGCGGGCGCCGGAGAGGTCTTCTTTCATGCCGTATCGGAGGCGCACACGGCCCGGGGCGCCGGGTACCGAGCCCTCCAGATCAGCAGGATTCAACTCCTCTCTCTTGGTTTTGTCAGCCCGTCCGCGCCGCACGATACCATCGGCTCGCCGTTGGGCCTTCTCGGTCACGCGCATCCAAACAATGGCCGAAGTATCGGTGACCTCGCCCACCTTGACTCCCGTGGCCTGGCGGCTCTCTTCGATCGTGCTTGTGCAGGAAAAGAGCAGGCCAAGGCAGGCAATGCCGGCGGAAATCTTTCGTCTGGCGAAATTCATACGCCGCATTCTAGCAGAGGGGGCCAGAGGGGGTAAGGGGTGGGACAAGTTTGTTTTTTTTTGTATCAAAAAACTAAAAACTAATGGTCTGACCCCTTACCCCCTCCAAATTTTTGAATTAGGCGAGAAGAGGTCAAAAGCGTATGTAAATCAAGCGAAGCATCGACGGGTGGTTTGACAAAGGATGCTTCCCTACAGACCCAGCGCTCGGCGGGGCCGACGCTGCGCTGTTCGAGTTTGGCAACACCGGCAGAACGATATTGGATGGCCTGGGAGCGCAGAACTTCGACGTGAGTTTCTTCAAGAGAGTTCCGGTGTCCGCTCTGGGCGAGCAAGGAGAGGTTCAATTTCGAGTCGAGTTCTTCAATGCCTTCAATACCCCACAGTTTGCTCGTCCCGACCGCCGCGTACATCGTGGCAGGGGAGCCACCATTCGTTCACTGCAGTAGGAGCTGTTCGGCACGCTCGGAAACGTCAGAGCGTCCGCTGTGATGTCCTCCGATGCCTTTGGCTACAGTGCGAGGCACTTTGTAGGTAAATTCTTTCAGCGCCTCACGAATCAGCGCGGCTTGGGACTGTCGTCGGGCCGCAGCTAGCTGCCGCAGTGCCACAGCCGTTTCCTCTTCCAGGTATACGGTCGTTTTGATCATAAGTATATGCTACCATATGTGGCGAATTCAGAAGCGCAGGAGGGCGCAGGCACAATGGGTTAGCGATACCTTTGGCCCTTGATTTTTTCCGGCTCGATCTGCGGGAACGGATCGGTGCGGCAGGTCTTCAGGTAGGCCACAATTTTGGCCAGAATGCCCGGCTGCTGTGCCGTCACGTTTTTTGCTTCACCGATGTCTTTTCTCAAATTGTATAGCTCCAGTGGCGCGCCGGGCTGCGACCGCACGGCTTTCCAGTCGCCCATACGGACCGCTTGGCGGAAACGCTGCCTGGAGCCGTACTCCCAATAGAGGAATTCGTGCCTCTCCTGCTTGCGCCCTGCCTTGTTTTCGCCCAATAACGTGGGCAGGACCGAAATGCCATCGATCCCCTCCGGAGCCTTCACTTCGGCCAGCTCCGCCAGCGTGGGCATGGTATCAGCGAAATACCACACATGATCGTTCACTTGGCCAGCGGCAATTTTCCCGGGCCAGCGCACGACCATCGGCACGCGGAGACCACCCTCATACATACTTCCCTTGTACCCCCGCAGTGGACCAGTCGCATTAAAAAAATCGGGGTAGGTGCAATAGCCTCCCTGAGCACCGTTGTCGGAAGTGAAGAAGACGATGGTCTCCTCGTCGATGCGCAATTCCTTCAATAGCGTCATAACTTGGCCAACATGCTTGTCCATATGCGTGATCATGGCGGCCAGCGTAGCCTTCGGCTCTCGTGGGTCAACATAACCCGGCCTTGCGTCGTCACATGGCTTCTCCTCAAACTTACCTTGATAGAGCTGGAGCGATTCCTCCGACACGACCAGCTCGACATGGGGGATCGTTGTCGGCAGATAGCAGAAAAACGGGCGGTCGCTGTTGGCACGGATGAACGTCAGGGCGTGCTTGATGATTTCGTCGGGCGCATACTGGTCTCGTTTCCCCAGAGCGTTGCCAGGTAGACGGCCCCCGCCAGCGTTGCCGGGAAGAGGCCATTTCGTATCGTTCTTCCAGAGATATTCAGGGTAGTAAAAGTGGGCATGGATCTGATGGAGGTATCCGAAAAACTCGTCAAGTCCCTGGCGGGTGGCGACACCACTGGTCCCGGCCTCACCCAAACCCCACTTGCCGAAGCACCCGGTGGCATAACCAGCTTGCTTGAGCGCCTCAGCCACGGTCAGGTCCTCTTCTCTCAGTGGGATGCCACCGCTGTTCCCGCGTACAGGCGTGTGCCCCATGTGCAACCCGGTCATCAACACACTGCGCGACGGCGCACAGACCGTGCACCCCGCATATACCTGTGTAAAACGCATCCCATCGGCTGCCAGGCGGTCAATGTTCGGCGTCTGAATAAGCTTCTGCCCGTAACAACCGAGATGTCCATAGCCGAGGTCGTCGGCCATAATGAAGATGATATTCGGTGGACGACGCTCGGGCTGCGCTGTCAGGGCGAAACGTGACATAGTCACAGCCGCAGACACGATTCCTGTCTTTTTAAGAAATTCGCGTCGCCTCATGGATCTCCTGTTGATTATAGCTGAACTGTCCGCACCTGGCACTGGTCACTTTCGCAATGAACGCCGAGCCCTTACATGAGGCAGGTTCAAGCTCGAGCAGCATTGATCTCCTTCGGTGAATCATGTGGTCCGTAATGGATTTTTTGCTCGGTAGGAATAGTAGAAGCGCAAGCTTAAGCGAGCCGGTGCAGGAAGACTCAAGAATGCGCGGACGCGGCAGCTTTCTGAGTCCTCCATGCTATGATAGGTTGATGATCCGGCATACACCTGTTTCTAAACCACTAAGGGCGCAAGAGGTGACGCGTAAGCTGCCGGCGCTGGTTCAGGCCCTCGCAGAGGTTCCAGTAAGATTGGCCTACCTTCATGGCTCCTTTGTGACCTCGGATAACCCGAGCGACTTAAGCGACCTGGATCTTGCCTTTGTTGTGAAGCCACGGGGTAAGGGCGATATCGGAGACCTTTATCTCAGGCTTTTCCGGACTTGCTCTCAATTCTTTCCGGACGACCGGCTCGACATTGCCATCCTCGATGAGACGTCAGCAGAGTTTCGCTTCAAGGTCATCGAAAAGGGCAAGCTGATTTATTGCCGAAGCGAACAAGACCGGATCCACTTCGAATATGCAGCCGTCAACGACTACCAGGATACGGCTTTTTTGCGAGACGAGTTTCACCGGATTATGGTCAAGGCGATTCGAGAGGGCGAGTTTTTTGGTTGACCGAGAAATCATTGACTATCGCCTCGGCAAATTACGTGATTATGCCAACCGGCTCAACGCTACCCGGGAAATGTCTTTACAAGAATTCCTGGAACAGACCGACCAGCAATTAATTGCAGAACGCTGCCTGCAGGTCTGTATCGAAACCGTCATCGATATCGGAAATCATATTATTGCGGCAAAGGGGCTGGGAAAGCCCAAGGATTACCGCAGCGTGTTGGAGATACTTGGAGGTAGAGACGTGCTGCCGCAGGACTTTGCTCAAGGACTCCTTCCACTGCTGGGTTTAAGGAATCGGCTGGTTCATGAATACGATACTATCGATCGGAAGTTGTTATTTGAAAATCTCAAACAAAATTTAGATCACTTCAGGCGCTTCGCTGAGCTAATCGTGAGTTATCTGGAAAGAGAGAGCGGACAGACACGGCTTTGAAATGCCAAGGTATCTCTCTCCGCCGATGAGGTACCAACGAGATTTAGGCGCACTGGCAAGAAGATGTTTGGGACCGCGCACGTGGAACGTGAGCGGGTCGCGGCCGCAGACAGAAAGCCTGTCTTTTTTAGAAATTCGCGTCGCCTCATGGACGTCCTCCTGGATCACAGCTCCACCGCAAGGCCCGTGACTTTCAAAGGTGGGAGCCATTGGATACCCTGCATCGTTCCCGTCATGGGTGAAATCCACCACAAATACGAATGTTGAGCAAGTTCATTCGGATGGAGCGATCGCCAAATTTTCTCCCACCTTCTGGAACTCGTCAAGGGATCGACCAAGATCGCCAAGATCGGTAAGATCTCGATCGCAAGATCTGGAATCGCAAGATCTGGAAATCGCAAGATCTGGAATTGACATGAGTTGGTTGTTGTGCTATTGCATAAGTGTGTCAAAAGAAACTTTTCACAACAATGTCTGAGGGGGGGGGGTAAGATGAATCTAAAGAAACATCCTATTTTAATTCGCCACTTACTTGGCATGTTACCGGCTTGGCAGGCAGCCCGCGAAAGCGCATGCCTTCTAATGCCCAGGTGTATCCAGACGCTAACAGTGTGCCTACTTGCCACTAGCCTGAGCTTGGCACAAGACTCCGGCATTCAGGGTGCGGTGACGGACGAGACTGGCGCTGTGATTCCGGGCGCGGAGGTTACGGTGACCAACCTGCAAACCGGGATTGGACAAACCGTGATCACCAGTGACGTGGGCTTCTACTCGGTGCCCCTGTTAAAAGAGGGGCAGTATAAAGTGCAATGCAGCATGCCTGGCTTTGCCACACAGGAAAGTCAGATGCGGCTAGAAGTTGGCCAGGTTGCCCGCATGGACTTCCAACTCAACGTGGGCGAAGTGACGGAAGTGGTCGAGGTTTTCTCGGTGGCCCCGCTCTTACAGACCAAGACGACCGATGTAGGGCAGGTCATCGACGAGAAGCGCATCCGCGAACTACCTCTCAACGGCCGGAATTACCTGGAGTTGGCCCAGTTGACCGCCGGTGTGCTGCCTGCTCGACAGCTCGGCAGGGGACACCGTGCTGGGGAAGAGGGTTCCTTTCTTGCGATGGGAGTCCACGTCGCCCAGAACAACGTGCTGTTGGACGGGGCCGACAACAGTTCTCGTACCAGCGGTGGGCCCTTAGGCTTCGAGGCCCAGGCGGTGAAGCCGCCAGTCGATGCTGTTTCGGAATTCAAGGTGATTACCAATAACACTTCTGCTGAGCACGGATTCCGGATGGGAGCGAAGGTTCTCGTTTCTACCAAGTCAGGGACGAATGAATACCACGGCTCTCTGTACGAATTTCACCGCAACGACGACGTGCTTGGTGCGAATAACTTTTTCGCCAACCGGGCCGGAGCAGAGAAGCCTAAGTTCATAAGAAACCAGTTCGGAGGGACCTTCGGTGGACCGATCATCGAGGACAGGACGTTCTTCTTTGCCAGCTATCAGGGCACCCGGATCCGGCGCGGCCTGAGCTTTACCTCAACCGTTCCCAGCCAGGCGCTTCGCGAAGGCGACTTCTCGCAGGAGCCGATCCAGCGGCGCAATATTTTCGATCCGCTGACACTAACTGGAAGCGGCAAAAAAGCCATCCGCCAGCAGTTTCCGAACAACCGGATTCCTGCTGATCGCATGGACCCGATCGCCATGAAGGTTATGGCTCTTTATCCATTGCCGAACATTGCAGGTCGAGAAAACAAGGTGGACAACTACTTTTTTGCCCCTTCGGATACTAACGACACCGATCAGTATGATTTTCGCGTGGACCATAACTTCAACGACTTCCAGCGCATTTTTGTCCGCTACTCGTTGCGAGATCAATTCAAGAATCAGCCCGGACCGCTTCCCTTCCCGGCCATGGGAGGAACGGGGCAGACGGTAGTTCTTGAAGGCCAGAACATAGGCGCGAATTACAGCGTTACGTTCAATCCCCGGACACACAATGAATTTCGCTTCGGCTGGACGTGGTTTCCGACCCTGTTCGACATCCCGTTCAAAGAGAACTTTAACAAGAAGCTCGGTATTAAGGGCGCTCCAGGCGACACTTTCGGTGACGGCCTGGATCACGGTTTAGCCCTTTTCCAGCCCTCGGGCTATGCTCAGGTGGGCCCTCGTGGTTTCTGGCCGAATCAGAACGAGCTTAAAATCTTTAACATGGCCGATAATGTGCTCCTGGAGCGGGGGAGCCACAGCATCAAGTTGGGTGGCGAGTTCCGCTGGACAAACGTCCTTCGTATACCCCAGCGCCACCGCCGCGGCCGATTTCGGTTCCGCGGCGCTTACACGGCCGAGCGTCCTAATGTGGGCAAAAGCCGCGCTAACACAGGCAATGGCCTGGCGGACATGATGCTTGGCTGGGCCGACTTTTCATTAACCAGCACATCCGCCGGTGAAGAAATCATCGCTCCCTACTACGCTCTTTATATCCAGGATGACTGGAGAATCACGCCAAAGCTCACCCTGAACCTGGGCCTGCGCTGGGAATTGTTTGATGGCCCGTTCTTCCCCGATCCCGAAGATCAGGTAGTGAGCCGTTTCAGTTTTACAGGGACCTGGCCGGATATCGAATTTCAACAATGGGCAGCTCCCAAAGATGGCAGTGACTGTGCCTGCAAAAGGGACCTGAATAATTTCGGCCCCCGCGTCGGCATCGCATACCGATTGGCGGACAAGACCGTGATCCGAACCGGTGGCGGCATTTACTATGGGGAAGCGGATTACATCAGCTCGGAAGTCGGACGGTTCCAGAACGGGCCACCCAAGCGCATTGAAATTCGTGATAACCAGTCAAGAGAGACGACAACCCTGTTCGTGCAAGAGGGATTCAAACCGTTGCCACAGGATCCCGATCCTACGGTGATCCCGAGTCCCGGAACAATTACTGCCACTTTGATCCCCGAGTTTCTACCCACTCAATATGTCGCTCAGTGGTTCTTCGATGTTCAGCACACCCTGCCCTCGGACACGGTTTTAACGGTCGGTTACGACGGCAGCGCGAGTTCCCATCTGTCCACGAGCCGAAACATCAATGCTCCACTTACCCCGCACGCCACCAAGCGCTGGCAGTCTCGAAGACGTTATAAGCCGTTGAATAGACTGATCCTCTATGGCAACATACTCAACTCGAACTACAACGCTTTCACCCTCAAAGTGGAAAAGCGATACAGTGGAGGGCTTACCTTCCTCAATTCGTTCACATGGGCCCACAATATCGACTACGGAAATGAACGGTTAAATCAGAATCTGGGAGGTCGAGCGTCTCAGTACGATCTCGGCAGCGAAAGGGGCAGCTCCGGCCTGGACCGCCGGTTTGGAAACACGCTGGCCATTCTCTACGAGCTTCCCTTCGGTCCTGATAAGACCCGATTGCAGTCAGGACCTTTGAAGTGGATCCTTGGCGGGTGGCAGGTAGGTGGCATCCTTTCGCTGCTGGCGGGAATGCCGGTTGACCACTCCATTAATGTCGACAACCAGAACAATAATGGTCGAGCCCGTGGAGACTGGGTTCGGGACCCCAATCTCCCCGCCTCTCAACGATCGATCGACCAGTGGTTTGACACCGAATTTGTGGTCGCAAGTGCGCCGGCCGTGATTGGCAATGCTGGACGCAACCTGATCGAAGGTCCCGGCCGAAAAAACTTCGACTTCATCGCAATGAAGAACTTCGCCATGCCTTGGGAGGACCACCGCTTGCAGTTTCGTTTTGAGGCCTTCAACTTCACCAACACCCCGCACTTTGGGACCCCGAATACCAGCGTTGGCAGGGCAGCAGCAGGGCGGATTAACAGGGCAGAGGTCGGGCGGCTCATCCAGTTCGCTTTGAAGTACGTCTTCTGAGTTCCACGCAGCCCGCGTAGTCGCGTACTCAGAGAGGGGTCAGACCTTGACCCCTCTTACTCTTAATCGAACAACTTCATCTGGCGGGGAAAAGCAAGGCTGAGAGCCGATTCCAGAGAAGAAACGGAAACCCCGATAAGGCGGATCTTTCGACTCGGATCGCGGAATCTCCGCAGCAGTCTTTGGGCAACCGAGTAGATGTCTGACGCACCCTCAAGTGGTTCGCGTAAAGTGGTTTGGCGGGTAATGGTGGTAAAATCTGAATAGCGAAGTTTAAGATTCACGGTCTTTGCCGAAAGTTCTCGCTTACCGAGCCGCTCCGAGACACTCTTGCTGAGGCGCTCCAGGGTTTGTTCCAGAACGTGGTTGTCCAGGACGTCTTCAGAAAAAGTCGTTTCATGCCCGATCGATTTAGGCTCCCGATCTTCCACAACCGGCCGGTTGTCAATGCCATTGGACAGCTTCCACAGGTGTTCCCCGAGCTTTCCAAAGCGCTGCACTAGATCCAGCTTGTCAAAATGGCGAAGTTGCAGGATTGTTTTGATTCCCATCTCCGACAGTCTTGCTGCCGTCTTCGGTCCCACACCCCAGAGGCGTGAAATAGGAAGGGGATCGAGAAAGCTCTGAACCTCATTGGAGCAGACCAAAACTAATCCATTTGGTTTTTTCAAGTCTGAGGCGATCTTGGCAACGAACTTGCTGGGCGCAATTCCGATGGAAGAAGTGAGCTGCTGCTCTTGGAAGATTCTGTGTTTAAGCGACTGGGCGACCTGAAGAGCTGTTTTTTCATCCTGAACGGCGTGGCACATATCCAGAAAGGCCTCGTCAATACTGAGAGGTTCGATCAGGTCGGTGAAGCAGTGAAAGATGGTCCGGATCTCCCGGCTGACCTCAGTGTACTTCTTGAAGTTGGGACGCAAATAAATCCCCTTCGGACACAATTGAAACGCTTTACTGATGGGCATGGCGGAGTGAATTCCGAACTTCCGTGCATCATAAGAGCAGGCGGCCACCACTCCTCGTCCTTGACCACCCTTGGGATCGGCTCCAACAATCACGGGCTTAGCGCCGTATGCTGGGTGGTCTCGCTGCTCTACCGAGGCATAGAAGGCATCCATGTCAACATGGAAGATAGTTCGATGCATGATAAGAAAGAGGGGTCAGACCTTGAGTTTTGAGTTTTTGGGTTCTAAAAACTCAAAACTCAAGGTCTGACCCCTTATCCCCTCACTCGTTCATTCTGATCCGCAGCTTGGGGATTTCGATCATGACCTTGGATCGGGGGGGCACACTGCTGACAATCCACACGTTTCCGCCAATGACGGAATCTTTTCCAATAACGGTATCGCCCCCCAGGATCGTCGCACCCGAATACACGACAACGTTGTCTTCCAGGGTGGGGTGTCTCTTTTTATCGCGCATCGTCCAAACCCCCTCCTTTGGAAAACTCAATGCTCCCAGGGTCACTCCCTGGTAGATCCTAACGTTAGAGCCAATCTCCGTTGTCTCACCAATAACCACGCCGGTCCCATGGTCGATAAAAAAGCGCCGGCCAATTCGGGCGCCGGGGTGGATATCAATCCCGCTCGTGCGGTGAGCATATTCTGTCATGATTCGTGGGATCAAAGGGACGCTCAGGCGGTGCAGTTCATGGGCGATCCGGTAGACGGTGATGGCAAACATCCCAGGATAGCTGAAGATGATCTCATCATAACCCTTGGCAGCCGGATCTCCATCCATCGCAGCTTCCACGTCCAGAGCTAGTAATTCTCTTAAGCCTGAAATGGTGCGCACAAACTTCAGACAGACCTCTTCCGATTTTTCCTGGCAGGCTTCGCAGTCCCCATTCACCTCGTGCTCGCAGTTTTGACGGAAGGCCTTGTAGATTTCGTTGCTGAGCTGTTCGTAAACCTCGTACATCAACTCACCAACGTAAAACTCGATGCCGCTCTTGCTGACGTATTCTTTCCCGAAATATCCGGGGAATAAGACAGTGCGCAGCTTACTCAAGATCTTGATAATCACATCCTCGTTGGGGAGAGGCGGTTCCTGAAGGTGGTGAAGACGCAGTTTGGTGTCTTCATAAGTGCGCGTAATTTCGCGGATCACCTCAGGAAGCTCTCCTCGTTTTCTTAAAATTCTGACCATGTCGTTGCCCTCATTACTCGTTCGAGAGTTATAAAGGTTTAGTGGACCAAGGCCCCAGTGTATGATAACGAAGCAATTGACTTCAAAGGAGCATGCCAGTCATGGCGTTGGTTGAAGAACGAAGATTTCCCCTCACCGAACTTTCCGAAGAAGAAAAGCTATTTCAGGAGACTGTAGCCGGCTTCGCACAGGAAAGGATTCGTCCTCATGTGGCCAGTATGGATGAAGAAGGGAAGTTCGATTCGGAAATCATTGAGAAATTTTTCCAGCTCGGATTAATGGGAATCGAGATCCCCGAGTCTCTTGGCGGCGCAGGATCAAACTTCTTTATGTCAATTCTGGCCGTCGAAGAGCTAAGTCGAATCGATGCCTCCGCGGGGGTCATTGTGGACGTGCAGAACACCCTCGTCAACAATGCGATTCTTCACTGGGGATCGAAGGATCAGAAGAAACGCTATTTGCCCCGTTTGGCTTCTGAATGGGTGGGGGCCTATGCCCTTTCGGAAGCCGGTTCAGGAAGTGATGCCTTCTCGCTGCGAACCCGGGCCGAGGCAGAGAAAGGCAAATTTGTCCTAAACGGTCAGAAGCTGTGGACCACAAACGGATTGGAAGCCTCACTCTTCATCGTCTTTGCCAACGCGGCTCCTGAAAAGACTTACAAAGGGATCACGGCATTTCTGGTTGAGCGTGATTTTCAAGGTTTTTCTGTTGGAAAAAAAGAGGACAAACTGGGCATTCGAGCGTCCTCCACTTGTGAGCTGATTCTGGAAAACTGCGAGGTTCCACAGTCCAATGTGCTGGGAGAAGTTGGCAAAGGATACAAAGTGGCCATCGAGACCCTCAATGAAGGCCGAATTGGCGTTGGAGCCCAAATGATCGGTCTGGCTAGAGGAGCATTGGAATATGCGATCGAGTATGCCAAGGAACGCCAGGCGTTTGGCCAGCCCATTTCAAACTTTCAGGGAGTCCAGTTCCCTCTTGCCGAAATGGCGACCGAATTGGAAGCTGCCAGATTGTTAGTCTACAACGCCGCCCGGTTGAAAGATGCTGGGAAAGATTTCATTAAACAAGCCGCCATGGCCAAGTATTTCAGCTCCCTTGCAGCGGAACGCGTGACTTCCCAGGTCATTGAGATCTACGGCGGTTACGGCTATACCAAGGATTATCCGGTCGAGAAATACTTTCGCGATGCCAAGATCGGTAAAATTTACGAAGGAACCTCGAATATGCAGCTGGCGACGATCGCCAAGCTGTTGTTGAAGTGAATTCAACTGACAGCTGACAGGAGTCAGGAGTCAGAATTCAGAATTCAGAATCCAGAATTCAGAATCCAGAAAGCTCAAAAGCTCAACAACCTGAAACCTGAAACCTGGAACCTGGAACCTGGAACCTGAAACCTGGAACTCAGAACTGGAGATTCATGCTGCAACTGCCCATTCCGATCGGAGAATTCGCTTCTCGGCTGCTGAGCTGGTATCGGAACAACAGACGCGACCTTCCCTGGCGAAAGAACCCTGATCCTTACCGGATCTGGGTTTCCGAAGTCATGCTCCAGCAGACGCAGGTCGGCACTGCACTGCCTTACTTTAGGGAATTCCTCAAAACCTACCCCACTCTAGAGTCCCTGGCGAGCGCACAGGAAAACCAAATTCTCTCGTCCTGGTCCGGACTGGGCTATTACAGCCGTGCGCGCAATTTGCACCGGGCGGCTCAAATCGTGTTTGAACGACATGGAGGAGAATTTCCACGAGATTACAGGGAGGCCAGACAGCTTCCCGGTATCGGGCGTTATACAGCCGGCGCGATTCTTTCTATTGCGTACGGAGAACCCCTACCGATCCTGGACGGCAATATACGCCGGTTGTTTGCACGCTACCTCAAGATCGAACAGGATCTTGGGCGGACCGGAACACAAGAACTCTGGAAGCTTCTCACTGAGCTGGTGAGAGAACCCAGCGTGGCAAAAGACATCGGTGACTTCAATCAGGCGTTGATGGAAATTGGATCTTTAGTGTGTACGCCTCGTAACCCTCAATGCCACTGTTGTCCACTCGCCGAGAGCTGCAGGGCGCGCAAAGAAGGGATGCAGGAGGTTCTCCCGCGAGTGCGAAAGCTGCGTTCCTCGCAGGAATTCCACTATACGGTTGCTTTGATTTCGAGAGGTGAAGAATACCTGCTAAAACAGAATAGCCAGGAGACTTTCCTCAGGGGATTCTGGGAGTTTCCCCGAGTTGGGGGGCAACCAACTCCGCATATCGCAGAAACCTTTCGGAAAGTTCACGACTTGGATCTGAAAGTCAACGGATGGGCTGCACCTGTGACTCACCAAATTACTTTTCGGAAGTTAAATTTCCATCCGGCCCTGGTTGCTCTTCAAAGTCCGGCACCTGAGGAACACTTCACCTGGGCAAAACCGGGCGAAAACGATTATCCCATCTCCTCCTATGTGAGGAAGATCCTTCGGAATGTCGAATGACGAATGTCGAATGACGAATGACGAATGTCGAATGACGAATGACGAATGACGAATGTCGAATGTTGAATACTGA
Organism: Acidobacteria bacterium AH-259-O06; assembly: GCA_027717865.1. Lineage (GTDB taxonomy): Bacteria > Acidobacteriota > UBA6911 > RPQK01 > JADFOI01 > JALLOL01. The sequence goes on from JALLOM010000032.1 coordinate 13,410, forward strand.
AGGTTTCAAGCTTTTGAGCTTGAGGTGTTGAGTTCTGAGTTGAGTTTTGAGTTATGAGTTTTGAGTTTTGAGCTGGGGAGCTGTTGAGCTGTGATTCTGGATTCTGGGATCACGAATCACACGGATCTTAAACGGATTTTCACGGATATATTAGCTCCTGGCTCCTGACTCCTGACTCCTGACTCCTGATTCAACAGTGAGCTATAATCTCCGGAATGAATATGCCAAGAACAAGACTTATTCCGCTTGTTGCCATCTCCCTGATGGTGTTCGCTGCTTTGGGTCAGCGAGGCGGCCCGCCGCGGCGTATCAGAGATCCTCAGACAATCCATCTACCAGGCGGATCTCGGGTAGAATTTAGAAACTTTTCTTCTACTGCCCTCGGTACACAGACACAATACAGCATCTACTTTCCTCCCGCCTATGACAAAGAGCCCGATCGAAGCTTTCCTGTGATCTATCTTCTGCACGGCATGTTCAATGATCATACCAGCTGGGCAGTTGAACGATATGGGAACCTCCCCTCAGTGATTGAAAACTTGCTGCTTAGTGGTGAAGCTCCTCAGTTCTTGATGGTCCATCCCAATGGGGAAAACAGTTTCTATACTGATTTCGCAGACGGGTCCAAAAAATATGAGCAATACATTTACAAGGACCTGATTCAGGAAATCGAGAGAAACTTTCGTGTCAAAATCGGCCGCGCAAACCGCGCCATGGCTGGAACTTCAATCGGAGGTTACGGTGCATTGAAGATCGCCATGAAGCATGTGCAAGTCTATAACTCTGTGGCGGCCGGCTCGCCCATTATCCTTTTGGGTAAGGACCCATCAGAGATGATGAACTCTTCATCGCGGATGGCCCGGTTATTTTCCCGCCTGTTCACACAGGTCTTCGGAACGCCTTTTGACCGGAATCATTGGAAAGAAAACAGTGTGGAAGTTCTGGCTCATACCGGTGACTTCAAGGATTTGAACATCTATTTCGCCTACGGTACGGCAGATCGTTACAAAGATGCCTTTCCCATGGAACGCAGCATTCAAACGATTCATCGGATCCTAACTGAAAGAGGGATCTCACACGTTTTTCAGATCTACGAAGGAGAGCCTCACGGCTGGGAGCTCCTTAGGAATCACATCAAGGAAGTGTTGCAATTTCTGACTCAGACCTTCTGAGTCAGGAGACAGGAGTCAGGAGTCAGGAGACAGGAGTCAGGAGTCAGGAGTCAGAATCTAGAAGTCAGAATCCAGGAGACTGACCACAGGACAGCACGACAGCACACCACAGCACCACAGCACCACCGCACGATAGCACGACAGCTCAATAGCTCTGAACAACAAGCACCACTTTCCCAAACTGCTCTGCACTCTGGAGATACTCCAGCGCCTCTTTTCCTCTTGAGAGAGGAAATTTCCTATCGATAACGGGCCTTAGCTTGCCCTCGTCCAATAGCTTAACCAGCTGTCGGTATTCGCGCCGATTGCTCATTGTCGAGCCGAGGATATCGATTTGCTTCCAGAAGATCAGGCGAATCTCTGTTTTTGGATTGGGTCCTGTGGTGGCGCCACAGGTAACAATCTTCCCACCCTTTCGCACCAATCGGAGATTTTGCATCCAGGTGGAAGCTCCCACGCTGTCCACGACGATGTCTACTCCTCTTTTCCCGGTCTCGTCAAGCACTTGCTGAACCACGTCGGTTTCCGTGTAGTTGTAGCAAAAATCAGCACTCATCTCCTGGGCTTTCCTCAACTTTACATCGCTCGAAGAGCTGACAAAGGCCCGCCTTCCAAAGAGCTTCACGATCTGCAGGGCTGCTGAAGAGACCCCACCTCCGATGCCGTGGATGAAAACGTCGTCTTCGGGTTGAATTTGGGCTCGTGTTGTGAGCATGCGCCAGGCGGTCTGAAAAACCAGTGAGAAAGCAGCCGCCTTTTCAAAGGAGACATGATCCGGGATCTTCTCCAGATTGGCCTCCGGCACCATGAAATATTCCGCAAAGGTCCCTTTCGTGCCTTCGCCCACCAGGCGCAGCCGAACACACATACTATGCTCACCCCGAATACAGAATTCGCACTGTTCGCAGGAGAGGACCGCATTGAGCATCACCGGGTCGCCTGCAGAGAAACGGCTTACGCCCTCTCCGACCGCTTCGACTATTCCAGCTCCGTCTGATCCAAGAACATGGGGCATCTCCACATTCAGACCGGGAAAGCCCTTCAAGACAAAGAAGTCCAAATGATTCAAGGCCGCAGCCTGCATCCTAACCAGCACAGAGCCAGGCCTGATTTCCGGCTTGTCGATCTCCTCGAACACCACTTGCTCGAAACTGCCGTGCTGGTGAATAAGGATTGCTTTCACAGCGACGATCTTATTGACCTTCCGCTTCTTTGAGCTTCTTGGTCAAGGCGGGGACGATCTGGAAAAGGTCACCTACGACACCGTAGGTCGCAATGTTAAAGATGGGAGCATTTGGGTCGGTATTGATGGCCACAATACAGTCGGCGTTCTTCATTCCCACAATATGCTGGATTGCGCCGGAAATCCCACAGGCCAGATAAAGCCGGGGAGAAACGGTTTGCCCTGAACTTCCAATCTGGCGATCCCGGCCCAACCATTCGTTATCCACAACCGGGCGGCTTGCTCCGATTTCCGCTCCCAAGACCTCAGCCAGTTCCTCAATGATTTTCAGATTTTCCGCTTTCTTAATGCCGCGGCCGACCGCTACGATAACTTCAGCTTTGGACAAGTCCACCTTCCCTTTGATGGCTTCAAAAGCTTCCAGTGGCTTTCGTCGAAGCTCCACCTTTGACAAATCTACAGAGCGCTCCTCGCTCCGGGCTTTCCCCTCTCCCAAATCGTCCAAACTGGCGGCTCCCGCCTGCACCGTGACAATCCAGGGATGTTCGGACCGGATTTGCACATCCGCATTAAGCTTATTCCGAAACATCTGACGAATGAAAGTAAAACCGCCGCCCTCTATTCGGTAACCAATACACTCGGTTACCAATGCCCTATTGATGGCCGCGGCCAGCTTCGGGGCTAAATCGATGTTTTGATAAATATGTCCCATCAAAAAAAGATAGGGCTGGTCTTGAGTAAGAATCTGCCGTAATGCTTGGCAGCAAGCATCGGGATCATAATCTTGCAGCTGCTGATCCTGCACAATGAGAACAGAGTCAATGTTTTTCCCCCCAATCTGTTCAGCCAAATGACCTATGTCATTGCCAAGAATGAGGGCATGTAATGAGAAACCAGCATCCTCGGCCATTCTCTGGCCAAGAGCCAGGCTTTCGAGTGACGGAGTTCGAATCTTCTCGTCTCCGTGATCAATTAGCACATAAATTTTCTCAGGCATGTTTGTGATGTCGTGCGTTCGTGCTGTGGTGCTGTAGTGCCGTGGTGCTGTGGTCGTTTCATGTGC
>JALLOM010000320.1 GCA_027717865.1 Acidobacteria bacterium AH-259-O06
GGAACTGCCTGAACCAATTATCAGCGAGCAGTCGCTCGCTATGAACCTTGCCAATGAGGGAGGTGTCGCCAATTTAATACTTCTTTTGAGGAACATTACTGGACTGTGGCTCTTACAAGAAAGCCGTCGTAAATGGCAGCAGAAAGGACAGGGCTATAGTTGGGATGATTTATTGACTTTGGCTGAAGAGACTGAGCCTTTTCGAAGCCTCGTCGATCCCGATTCTGAGGACTTCCTCAATCCGGAAGACATGCCTGCGGCAATTCGAAGTTACTGCCAAAGAACGGGGCAACCGGAACCTGAGAGTGTTGGGGCTTTCATACGATGCTGTCTGGAGAGCCTCGCCCTAAAATATCGCTGGGTACTGGAAGCACTGGAAACGGTGAGCGGATGCCATGCCGGCACCATTCGTATTGTGGGAGGGGGAAGTCAAAACCGACTTCTCTCCCAGTTGACTGCCGACGCATGCCAGCGGCTGGTAGTTACCGGACCTGCTGAAGCTACGGCTCTGGGGAATATTATGGTCCAGTCTATTGCGACAGGCCATTTGCCGGATCTGAAGGCTGGCCGAGAAGCTATCGTGGCTTCCGTGCAGCAGCAAGAATTCGAGCCAAGGGTTACATCAGGCTTGGAAGACGCCTATGGGCGCTTTTGCGAGCTCTTGAATCGCGAGGCGCTTAGTAACTGACTTTAACTTCCAGGAAGGAGCAATGTAATGAACAAATCACCCTATCGATTCCCTTCGCTTCCCGAACCCGAACCAGCAAAGCCCAACGAAGTTTTCTTGGTCGCGAATGGAGATCTTCGACAGTCCGCGAATCAAGTCTGTTGGCCAGCTCAATCAAAACTTGAAGACCAGATCGGTACGGCGTTGGCTCGTCAAGGAATCACAGTGTGGCGGGCACATCCATATGATCTCAACCTGAAACACGGCTTAATCTGGAATCAGCGTATGGGCATGGACATCTTCATGGACATCCATCCTGATGCGCGAGTAGTTGTGGCCGAGGCTGTCTGGCAATACAGCCACCACATCCTACCAGGTTTACGCAGTCACCGGGGCTCCATCTTGACTGTTGCCAACTGGTCAGGACAGTGGCCTGGCCTAGTGGGACTGTTGAACTTGAACGGGTCTTTGAGCAAAGCCGGCGTGCCGTACAGCACGATTTGGAGTGAGGATCTTACTGACGAGTTTTTTCTGAATAGTCTTCAACAATGGTTAAAAGAAGGTTGCATTAACCATGATATGAGTCATGTTCGCGAGCTGACTCTGGAAGAACTGCCGGAGGAAGAAGCCGAATTGGGTCGAGCGCTGGCTCGGCAACTGCGACGACAAAAAGCCATCTTGGGAGTTTTTGATGAAGGTTGTATGGGAATGTATAACGCCATCATCGACGACGAGCTCTTGAATCCGATGGGTGTCTACAAAGAGCGCCTCAGCCAGTCGGCGCTGGTGGCGGCTATGCGTAAGGTGGCGGACGAGGACGCCCAGGCGGTGCGGCATTGGTTGGATCGGCGAGGGGTCACCTTTTACACGGGACCCAATCCCGAAACTGACCTCACAGACAATCAAATCTTAGAGCAGTGCAAAATGTACATCGCCGCTGTTCGCATGGCCCACGAATTCGGCTGCGATGCCATCGGCATCCAGTATCAACAGGGTCTCAAGGATATGACTCCGACCTCTGATTTGGTCGAAGGCTTGCTGAATAACGTCGAACGTCCTCCGGTGCGCAACGCGACTGGCGCCCAGGAACTCTATGCTGGCCGACCGGTTCCACATTTCAATGAAGTGGACGAGTGCGCTGGGTTAGATGCTCTGGTAACAAACCGAGTTTGGACTGCTATGGGGCTTGATCCGGCCACCACACTCCATGATTTGCGCTGGGGCGAGTGGTACAAGGGTGACGGAATAGACGACTTTGTCTGGGTCTTCATGATCTCTGGAGCTGTTCCCGCTTCCCATCTTATCGACTGCTATAAAGGAGCCAGTTGCAAGCGTCAGCCCCCAATGTATTTCCCTTTGGGTGGCGCGACATTAACGGGGATCAGTAAACCAGGCGAGATCATCTGGAGCCGGATCTTCATCGAAGACAATACCCTTCATGCCGACTTCGGCCGAGGTAAGGCCGTTTCGTTGCCTCACCAGGAGACAGAACGACGCTGGCAGGCAACCACCCCCCAATGGCCTATTATGCACGCCATATTGCCAGGCATCACGCGTGATCAGATGATGGCGAGGCATAAAGCGAATCATTTAAATGTGGCCTACGCCCCCTCTGTTGAAGTGGCCGAAAAAGCCCTGGCCGTCAAAGCAGCCATGCTGGCAGAGTTGGGGATAAGAGTTTACCGATGTGGACAATGACTCTTTTGGGCCTTTCACTTCGGTCAATCTCTTATCCTGACCGGGCGGTATAAACGTGTATCTGCCAAATCAAAACGACGGCTTGGTTTTGCGGAGGGATTCCAGCAACCGCCTGGCTTCCTTGGAGTGGGCGGCAATCCCCTCTTCGACACTTGCCGTGGGCGGCGACACCAACACGGGGAAGTGGTGGTATTCATCCACACCGCGTGCCAGTACAACGGGGGGTTTTTCTGCCATTTGGTTCACCTTCGGAGTAGTAAAGCGAACCGCAAACCCGATCCGTTTGCTGTCGGATCGATTGGGGTTCGAACCGTGGATGATGTTGACGTGGTGAAACGACATCTCCCCGGCCTTCAGCACTACGTCCAAGGCCCCCGATTCCTCAATCTCCACCTGGATTTCTTGGCCTCGGCTCAACACGTTATTCTGCGCATACGTTTCCACATGGGGTTGAATGGGGAACCGGTGGGAACCAGGAACCACTCGCATGCAACCATTTGCAACGGTGCTATCGGTCAAGGCAATCCAGGCAGAAGTCAACTGAGTGGAATCAAGCGCCCAATAAGTCCCATCCTGGTGCCAGGAAACGTAGGACGGGTCCCTCTCGTACTTGGGAAATATCGAGGTAGTCCAAACCATAATGTTCGGGCCCAAAATGTCTTCTACAGCATCGAGGACCCCCGGGTGTGTCGAAAGCTCATAGGCCCAGGCAAAGTGGAGGTGTGTTTGAGATAGCTGCACAGCCTTGGGCTTACCTCCCAGCCGCGCTTCCAGTTTTTCAAACTGAGCGCAAAACCACGCGACTTCCTCTGGTGACAGAACCTTAATTGGAAAGACCACACCCTTTTGTTGATAGCTTCGGAACTGTTCTTGTGATAAGCGCTTAGACACGATCCACACCTTTGGAAGAGGAAAAAACCGTTTTCGAGGCTAGCCTAACTTCCGCGGTCCGTTGAACAAAATCCTTTGTTGACGCGGGGTTGCGATTTTTTTCCGTCACTACAAATTGGTCACCACCAGCAGGTAATTACTGTACCCTTTGCTTTGTAAGTACGACTCGTTTTCCGGATGCGGCATTCATCACTACATATACCATATGACCCAGACATATCCAGGAACACTCTTAGTCTGTTTAGTCACTATTTCTCAGATTTCGAAACACGTTCGTTGAAAACAAAGGACTTCCCGACCTCAACCGCCCAAAATAGGCAGAAATCGCTCAGCTGACCGCGGAAGTTAGGCTAGCTAGCACAACGGGATTGGCGAGCCAAGCGAATCTTTCGTTCACGCGCCTCATCGGACGCTTTCCTGGCCCACTCGATGTCCAGATCCTTTTTCATGCAGACTCGGATCAGGTCCGCAGCA
>JALLOM010000321.1 GCA_027717865.1 Acidobacteria bacterium AH-259-O06
TCGGCGAAGCGAATGCTTTGCCAGCCGAACTCTTCAATGTGGCAGCGATGGGTCAACCGATCCAGCAGCGCCGCCGTCAGGCTGGCATCTCCGAAGACACTCGTCCACTGAGCAAAGGGCAAATTGGAGGTGAGCAGCACGGAGCCCCGCTCGTATCGGTCCGAGAAGACTTGAAAGAGCAGTTGAGCCCCCTCGCTGGAGAAAGGGATGTAGCCAATCTCGTCCACCTCCAAGAGTGCATAGCGGCTGAGCCGGGCCAGGGTGCGCTTGAGCTGGCGTTCCTCCCGGGCCTCCAGCAGCGTGTTGACCAAGTCGGCGGCTGTGCTAAAGAGCACCCGGTGCCCCCGCCGGCAGGCCTCCACTCCAAACGCTATGGCGGCGTGGCTTTTTCCCGTGCCATGTTTGCCGATCAGGACCAAATTCTCCTTGCGCGTAATGTAGTGGCATTCGGCGTATTCTCGCACCCGCAGCACCTCCAGGCCCGGCCACTTCGCCAGATCCGTCCTCTCCAGGGTTTTCAACACTGGAAAACGGGCCTCTTTCAGTCGTCGCGTCAGCTGGTTGGCTTGGCGCTGCTCCAGCTCCCGGCTGGCCAGGGCTAAGAGAAACGCCTCATAGCTTTCCCCCGTTTCCCGGGCCTGCCGGGCACATTCCCCATACTCGCGCCCCATGGCCGGAAGCCGAAGCTGACGCAAAGTGTCCTCCAACAAGACCGCATCACTGGCCGCACTCATGAGGCCCCTCCCGGCAAAAGACGGTTGTACTCGACGACTTCCATCAGACCCCAGTCCCGGTCGGTCACTCCCGGAATCAAACCCGGTTCCAGCGGTGAGCAGGGCCGAGCGCAAGCATGCTGACACCACAGCAGATGCTTGACCGCTTCAAAACTCACCGCTTGGGACTCCAGGGCTTGGGCTACCGCCCCCTCCACTTGCTCGCGCGCATAGCCGGCGTGCAGCTGCAGGATGCGCACAAACTCTCGGGTGCCCCCATTGTCCCCGCGCCGTTGTCGCAGCAGCGAAAGCAAAACCTCATACTGAGGCGCCCACTCGCGCCGCCACTGGCGAATGGGGCGGGCCGCCTCAAAGGCACCAATGCGCTCCTCAATCAGGTCCAGATAATGTAAAGGATCCAGCTGCCATTTGCTGTTGCCAAAGATCCGAGGGTGCTCGGCCACCTTCTTTTGATCGGCATAGACGGCCACCTTCTGGCAACCGACATGGGCCCATAGCCAACGCCCCACGTAAGCCCGGGGGACCGAGTAGCGATTGCGGTCTACCTGGGCCGTCTGGTAGCGGCTGATGTGTACGCGAAGGGGCTTCGTGTTTTCAAAGGGGCGCTCGGGAAGGGCCACAAGACGCTCCTGTTCCTCGCGGTGTCGCTCTTCGATGGTGCGCGGGTCCTCCCCGGCCTTGGACCTTCCCCTGGCTGTGCGCGTGGCAACGCCGAAGCAGCAGCTCATTGAGTTCCTCAAAATCTCTCACCTCGGGGATCGGCACCAGGAAATTGCGCCGGGCAAAGCCCACCAGCGTTTCCACCCCTCCTTTTTCCCGGCCTTCACCCGGAGTGCAAAAACGCACCTGAAAGGTGTAGTAGCTGCGAAACGCCACAAAACGCTCCTGCTCGATTCGCTTTTTCCCCCGCAAGATGCGCCGCACCGCCAGCGAGAGATTGTCCATGACTTGGACGGGAAAAACCCCGCCGTAGTAAGCAAAGGCATGCAGGTGCCCGTCAAAGAACATCTCCTGTCGTTCCCAAGGGTAGGCCCGTACAAAGGACTTGCCCGAAAAACGCGAGCGCATGCAAAAGAGCTTGACCCGCCGCAGTGCTCCTTCCATCTTGACCCAAGCCGTCCCCCAATCCACCTCCGCTTCCCGGGCCGCTTCCGGATCCAGCGGCAAAACCGCCTGCTGGGCTCCATAACCCAGGCGGGCCTTGCATTCCCGCACCCAGCGCCGCACCGTGGACTCCGCCCCGCCAAAGCCATATTCTTCCACCAGCCGGGTGTAGACGCGGCGCGCCGTGTGGCGCTGCTTTTTGGGTTGCTCCTGGTCGGTCCGCAGCCACTTCTCCACGATTGCCGCCACCGACCCCATGACCGGAAACGGGACCTCTTTCCGGCGCCGGTACTGGGGTTCCAGTCCCGCCAACGCCTTACGGATTGTTTCCCGGTGGTGCCCCGTTTCCCGAGCAATCTGTCGAATACTTTTTCCGTACACTCGCTGCGCCGTTCTGATAAGCTCGTACTGATCCATCCCAATCACCTTTCCTCCTCTGCTTCGTCTGTCTGGTTTCAAAAAGCCCACACAGACTACCAGAGGAACGATTGGGGTGGGTCACTTTTGCGTGATCACTCGCCCCAAAAGTGGGTCACTTTTACATTAGCGAAATCAAACGCGAGCCGACTTTGCAGCGAGCCGCGCTGGCTGTGGCCATAGAACGGGTGCTCCCCGGTTTTGCCTCCGTTGAGTACCCTGACTGGGACAGCTTGTTTCAACGGTGGTGGAATGATGCACCTCCCGGTGTTGTACTGGCCTTGGACGAATTTCCCTACCTTGCCAAGGCAAGTGTGGAATTGCCAAGTCTCTTGCAGCGACTCGTGGATCAAAACAGGGCAAGACGCTTACATCTTGTGATCTGTGGATCCTCCCAGCGAATGATGCAGGGCCTGGTGCTCGATGCCTCTGCACCCCTATATGGAAGGGCGCAGGAGATACTACACATTCAATCTTTGGGCGCAGCATGGATTGGTAGAGCACTCAAGAAATCGAAACCGGCCGAAATGGTGGAAGCGTATTCCATCTGGGGAGGAGTGCCCCGTTACTGGGAGCTGGCAGCCGTGTACAAAAACAGTTGGCATGCGGTCGAAGAGCTGGTACTGGATCCTTTGGGGGTACTTCATCATGAACCTAGTCGGCTGCTGCTGGATGATTTGCGCGAGACAGCTCAGGCAGCATCGATCCTTTCTCTGATCGGGCAGGGCTGCCATCGCATGTCCGAGATAGCTGGGCGGCTGGGGAAGCCGGCAACGTCGCTTACCCGCCCACTATCTCGATTGTTAGAGCTGGGACTCATTCGGCGCGAACAGCCTTTCGGGGTCCCACCAAGAAGTTCAAAAAAAACTTTGTATCGCATTGATGACCCCTTCATGGCGTTCTGGTTTCGTTACGTAGAACCGAACCGCTCTCGTCTCGAGTCCGGAATGGTAAGACTGGTGAAGGAGGCCGTTCAAAAGCAGTTTGGAAGCCACAGTGGAGAGATCTGGGAGCACTTGGTCCGACGTGCCTTCGTTCACCTTAGGGTGGAGGGGATCGAATGGTTGCCGGCGCAGCGTTGGTGGGGAACTGGAGCTGACCGTAAACCACTTGAGGTCGATGTGGTTTCGGAATCTGAGGACAGGCGGCTCCTTCTGGTCGGAGAAGTCAAATCATTGCTGGACGTGAGAAAACTGGAAATCGCCGAGACGGAGCTTGAAGAAAAAGTGCAGCGATTGCCCTGTAAAGATGGCTATCAACAGGTCCTAACCAAAGTGTTTTGCCTCGAGGCAAAGAAGCTGAAAAGCAAGGACCGGAAATGGATCGGCGGAGACGATATTCTGCGAGTATTGAGATAAAATTTATGATCCTCCCCGAACATACGTTAAATTGACGATACGTCTTTTCGGGCTCACGATTCTCCTCATCCCACAAGCTTCGCCTTCCGGA
>JALLOM010000322.1 GCA_027717865.1 Acidobacteria bacterium AH-259-O06
GGTTTCTATATCAGCGGTCGAATCGCCGGACGTTGAGAACCCCATTCCAGGGGGCGATAGCGATGGAAACGTCTCCGAAGCATCTGGCCTGGCAGGAGAGACGAATGGGGGGATGAGTTTCTTGGTCGGAGCTGCCAAAGTCGTAGCCGAAGTATTTCAAGCGTGCCTTTTCGAATTCACTGATCGGAGACAACTTTTCTTTCCCGCTTAGAACACCAATCCAGCAGGTTCCACAGGTCCCCGTACGGCATTGGAAAGGAACCGGTCCCTGAATACGTCGCGGATCGATCGATTGATAGTCTCTGTGATCCTTCCCAGCAGCCATTGAAATATCCTGCCCGTGGATGGCCTCGAAACGAGACGCTTTGTCATGTTCGCCAAAGATGACCGTGTATTTGGAGTCAACAGTGTGCAGAAAGCCAAAGAACCGGCCCCTTTTTCTGGAGCGGGCTCTCAAGACCTTATTGGGAGAGGCTTTTCTTTTAGCGGCCTTGATGGAAGTTGCAGAAAAAACGGCCGGGCCGATCTGTCGTAAGGTCATCAAGGCGACGGCTGTGATTCCGATGAGATGAGACTCAGGAACCTGAAGAGTAGAGGCTAGTTTTTTTGCGATGGCACGGATCTGATCGGCCAGGCCGCCCTCAGTGGATGTGGAGCTCTCCGCATGGGAGCAGACAGCCTCTTTAACCTCAGGCCAGTATTGAGAGCCCACGAGAAAACCGAGTGAGGAGTCGAGCTGTTCCTCAAGCAGGTAGCGTCCCTTCATTTCCAGCTTCTGCGCCGTTTGGTCGAGGTTGTCGGACTGTTGGATGACCCGGTAGAGATGCAGAGGCCAAAAAGCAAACCAAACGCGAGTGGCATCCTGGTCGACCGGGTGGATCAGCCGCAGAAGGCTATCCAGCGCCTCGCACCAGGACCTTTCATCGTGCTGAGCAAGAAATGAATCGAAAGTGTTTTTCTTAACAGCGGCCATGATCCTTACCAGAAGTTCAACCGCCTGATGGTGCTCATACTAATCAAAGCAATATATCTGAAAACCGAATGCATGATTCCTTCCTACACTATTCGAGGAAGGGAAACAACTTCTTGGCGTTGTCGTGATAGATCCTGCGTAGGATCTCGTCAGGCAGCTGGAGTCCATGGATGGGCCCCCAGGGAGAGGGTCTTTGAAAGCGGATGAGGTCATTGTCGGTTTCCAGGGTACGAATATATTCAGCGAACTGCGCTGCCCGGATTGTTCCGTCGGTGCCGAACAGGATCCGGTCCTGGTACCTGAGGACGAATTTGCCTCCGCTGTTGGGGACCGAGCCCAGAGCCCAGTTGCGGGCCCCCATCTCGACCATGAGGTTCGCATATCGATCCAACAACTCGCCCACCGCTGCCAGGTCGTGGGACAAGCTGGCGTAGTGGAGCCCCACGAACTTGGTTTCTGGGTGGCGCGCCACGATATCGTTGCGCTGACGCATCAGCTCCTCATGGGTATAGCGCGGCACTCCCTGGTAGTCCGTTCCATAAAAGTACCACTCCGGTCTGCGCGAAAGAGACAAGTAGGCCTCGTTCTTTTCATCCCAAGGCCGGAAAAATGCAATCGGATCAGCGGTATGGATCATGACCGGGATTTGCAACTCACCGCACTTGGACCATACGGGATCCAATCTGGCATCATTGACAGCAACGAACTTACCTGGGCGGTCTTTTAGGTACAAACCGAGATATTTGGAGATTTTGAGGCACCGCGCCCCCATCCGATACGCTTCTTCCAGGCTGCGCACGGCCTTTTCAGAAAAGTCTGGATCATCAATGGTGCTCCAATCGATCAGCGTGCATACGACGAACCGGCCAGGATAAGTATCACTCAGTTTTTCGATGTTGTGTCGCAACTCTTCTCCCCAGCCTCCGGTGAGGTTCACCACCGTCTGTACATTCATGGCATCCATGATTTCCACCCCGCGCGCGATGGCCTTTTCGTCAAGAGGATAGATCGGATTCGCCACGTGCTTGTGAACATCGATAATTGGGTACTTGGCCTGTCGAATCTCTGTCACCGGGACCACGGCGTTACTCCTCGGTCGCCACTGGCGCAGGGGGATGTCGTGCTGGGCACGCAGTCTTTCCATCCAGCGCCTCATTTCGGGCGTGGGTTGGCGGCGTTGGGCCGAAGCGCAGACCTCAGGCCGCATCATCAACACGCAGAACACAGCGACGAGAACTCGAGTCATGGGACACCTCCTTGGGCTAGAGGGATATGCATTTGGTATCTGTTATCTTAACCGGTGCCCATGCAATATGCAAAGTAAGGCGGTTGAACATTGGGAATCCGAGGGATAGATGGGGCGATTCTTCGGATGAACATACAGGTTGCGCTTCTGCTGCTCAGCCTGCAGGCGCCACCGCCACCGGCGGGAGCCGGTCGATCCAGGGTAATCAGCGATCATTTCTGCACTGCAACAGAAGGGAATCCTCAGCCAAAGAGAACTGCTGCGGGCCTTAGAATTAGTTGAGGAGGCGAATGCCGAGCAGTGGGATATGGTTTCTGGGTTTTTCCTGGCTGGGGATCTAATGACGGATGTACAATCAACGAATCTACGGTTCCTGGTCACTCTGGTTTGAGATCTAGCGATGCTCGGTTGGAGAGAAATCATCCTAATCTTAATCGTTGCCCTTGTGGTGTTCTACTCTCGATCCTTCCGCATCGTCGGTGTTAAGAAATCGCTCGGAATCAAACGCACTACACCAGAAGACGAGATAAAAATGGGGAAGTCACTCCTTTCCGACCACCCTACCGAACCGGAAACCGACGAGAGAATAGTGCGAATTTTGGAGCACCTTCGTGAAGTCGGAGAGTTGGAATTCCCACACTACGAAGCTCGCCGACTTATTTCAACACAGATCAATGCCATGGCATTATTTGGCGGTTACCTCCTAACTACAAAAGGCTTAATGGAACTTCAGGATGCTTCAGATGATGAACTAGCAGGAATTCTCGCTCATGAAATTGCGCACATCGAATTAGGGCATTGCAGGGAAGCGTTCATCCGAGAAAACCGCTTGAACGTGGCACAAGCATTGTTATCGATTACTAGCCGGAGTCCAGGTGCCAGCGGTGAAATAGTCAAGCATTTAGCAAAGCTAGGCATCAGCAGGGAATCAGAAGTGGAGGCGGATGAATTTGCTGTGGAATTGCTCTCGAAATCCCGTTATTCAACTGTCGGCTTGATACGGTTCCTTGAGAGAGCCAAAAAGATGGAACACATTCCTGAGTGGCTGACCTTCTTCAGTACCCATCCTGCGATTGACGAGAGGATTGCGAGACTACGCACGAAACTCGAATTGAGTTTATAAACAGCGAAAGGCGATGTATGCCGTTAGCCTAACTTCCGCAGTCTGCTGACCAGAATCCTTTGTTGATGCGGGGTTATGATTTTTTTCAGTCACTACAAATTGGCCGCCGCGTGCCAGGTCTTGATCGGTTTCATGACTTCCAGAGGAACCCTGAGGACGTGGTAGATGTCCCGCTGCCCGCCATCCGGGGTGGTTCCCTTTCGGATGCGGAGAATGATGCCGTTCGCCGCGGGCAGGACCACTGTGACCACCTGGTGGGTGCTCAGCTGCCGGCGGATCGTCGACCAGGAGGTGTGGATTCCCTCATCCAGGAAGTACTTTTCGATCGCCACCAGCAGGTGATAGGCCAGCACGC
>JALLOM010000323.1 GCA_027717865.1 Acidobacteria bacterium AH-259-O06
CACAAACAGAGTTGATCATCGTCCTCAACTGGTTCGAAGAGCTCAAGCGGCTGGTGCCGACGGGGGAGTGACCGCAAGATCAGGCTCCATATGGTGGCTAGAACAGCCCCATCCATCCTCCCTACCATAAATCTCCGTAATCTGCTGCATAACAATGACTTCTGCTTCTCTTGCCGGCTTGAATACCGTCACATGGCCGTATAGTCGGCTAACCGGAAAAGTCATTCCGCGCGGGCAAAGGATTGAGGGTCACCGTAGGGAAGTAATCCTCTCGCGAACGGCCAAAAGCTTATTCTGGCCAGTTCAGAGACGAGACTGACAGGATTTTCGTTCACTACTATGCCCTTCCTTAGTAGCATGACAAAGTTTCAGTCATTCAGAAATGACGGATGACGTACTCATTTCTTAGGTCGAACCTGCGCTCTGCAGAGGTAAGCAACTCTTCCGTCCAAGGAAAGGTGGTCAAGTGTATACTGAAAGCCAGGTTAGCGCCCTGGATCCGAATTTTCGCGCAGAAAAAAGCAATCTGTTGCAGGTGGGCAAGGGCGATGGGCCGGATGGATGCAACGTGGGGAAAGCCGTGCGGAGACGGAAGGGGCCGGACGGTAAGGGACACGTCGAGGATCGCGCCAGCAGTGGATGGACCTTAGAGAAGCTTGGTGAAGGAGGAATGGGAGAGTCTTCCTGGCTGACGTCCCTGGACCGCAAAGTCGCCCTGAAGTTTGTGCCTGACTTCCTGCAGGAAGATCCCAGGGCCCAAAAACGTTTCCTGTGTGAAGCGAAATCAGCCGTTGCGCTGGATCATCCTTTTATCTGCAAGATCTACGAGACCGGCGAAGAGTAAGGCAAATCCTTCATCTCGATGGAATATGTGCAGGGCAAGACTCTGAAGGAGAAGCTTGCCGAAGGAACCACGGACTACTTTCGAACGCTCCGGGTTGAAGTTACAATCCAGTCTATGGAGGTAAGAAAAATCACCCAAGTGGTTCAATTCAGTTCCGAGAAAATGCAAAAGCTTAATCTGTTTGAGAGTCCACGAATGTTCTGCGACATCTACTGCCTGGAACCTGGCCAGAAGCAGAGAGTCCACAGCCATGAAGGAAATGACAAGATCTATTATGTTGTTCAAGGCGAAGGCCGCTTCACCATCGGCCAGGAAATGCGCCTACTCAAGTCGGGGGAAATCACTTGTGCCTTTTCAGGTGAGCTTCATGGCGTGGAAAATACGAGCACCGCACGTCTGACTTGTTTGGTCTTTATGGCTCCCCACGCCAGTTGGAAAGATTCGACCAGTCAAGGACACTGACGACGTTCAAACACTTCACACACGCAACGATTACTGAAACCATTGCCAAAGTGCTGGAAAGGGACCCGGAGTCTCCACACCTTCACTGGCCAGGAAGCGGATTGTCACTGTTCCAGATGGCACGGGCGTACTTGAAAGACCCATCCGATTGTCGTTTCAATATGTCTATAAACTTGCCACTTTCCTCGATTACTTCACCGCCAGCCTTAGGGGTGAGCGAATAGCTGAAGGGGCCTTGAACGAAAGCCCAATCGCCTGCTACCTCAACCTCTTCATGAGACAAGCTAAGTTGGATATCAAATGGATCGAAGAACGACTTGACTACCCAGGAACGGATAGCTTCTTTACCTGTGACCGCTGGTTCGTTAGGTGGCATAAACACCGCATCATCGGTCAAGGTGGCCAACCAGCCATCAACGTCACCAGCATTGGCCGTGGCAATGTATTCCTCGCGTAGCCCGTTAATTGCCTCCAAATCACTCATCGGATCTCCTCCTTTTTAGTCAGGAACTTATCGTTAGATTGGAGCGAGAATATCACCAACAGACGAGCAGGTCCATCCGTCTGTCGCCGTCCCAGTTGGTGGTGTCCCGTCCAGCGAGTCGGGGAAGAATGAAAGCTCGAATCAGCGCGAATCGCTGGCAGAAAGGGGATTCGAGCTATTTGCTCGCCCGAAGAGGAGAGAGAGGTTCTACAAGTCTTCCAGGATCTGAAATCAGAAAATGCCCTTCGTCTACGGCCAGCACCTGTTGACCTTGCAACTGTCCCAGCACCCTGGTGACCGTTTCGCGGGACATACCGGCCATCTCAGCCAATTCACGATGGGTGAGATGAAGGTTAATCCTCGTCCCACGATGGGTCTTTATCCCACGCTTTTGGCCCAGATGATCGAGTGCAGCACGGATCCTGGCATCGGCAGGGTGAAAAGTCAGAACCGAGATCTGAGCCCAGGCGTCGCGACAGCGTGTGCACAGCACTTTCAAGAGCACACGATTGACCTTCGGGTTCTCGAGCAGAAGTGAGAAGTCGCGAGGATTGATAAGAAGGGCGGTGGTAGGGACAATGGCTGTCGCGGTAACCGAAGCGGCCTTTCCGTCGATGAGAGACATTTCACCAAAATACTCCCCGGCCTCGTGGAAGCTCAGAATCGTTTCCCTTCCATCAGGCAGTATCCGGGAAACCTTCACCCGTCCTTCCCTAACCACATACATGCATGGGTCCCGATCTTCCTCAAGGAAAATGATCTCATCCCTCTTGTAACGGCGCTCCTTGAACGTTTGGGCTACCGATTCCATTTCGGCATCGTCAAGATGAGCAAAAATGGCGACCTGACTGAGGAAATTTTTGTTATTTTTCATGACTTGTGTCCGGTTTAAGCTCTCGTGAATTAAAAAGGGTTTATCTAAAAGTCGATCACGCTGGATGTGTCATCAGCTCACTTGAAAGGACTTACTGTCCTATTACGCTGTTTCCGTAATGCTCCCACGCAAGCGCTATGCCATTAGGCAGACCCATATCAGGCAATACATCTGAAGAAGAGTAACTTATTACCAACCAATAACTTGTAGTGTGCTTCAGAAATGAGTGTACAAGTGAGGAGTACTCGTATTTCCCAGTACGTGTCAACGAAGGTCTTTTTACCAGTGTCAGAATGTTGACACTGGTTTTAAAGTGCACCAATAAATGTTTCTGGGCCGTTCAAATCCTGTGTCAGCTCAGTAGGAGAATCAACCGTTTACGCGTGACTTTCCAGTAGGGTTTTTGGGCAAGCTGTAGAAGGCCCTTTGTGCTGTACCCTTACCGATGCCCAGCTCTTCGGAGATCTCGGCCCATGAGCGTCCCTGGGCGCGAAGCTGGGCAATTCTGTCGGCATCTACGATCACATGGGGGCGTCCCAGCTTCTTCCCATTCTCTCTAGCTCTTCTCAGTCCAGCTTTCACCCGCTCAGCAATGATGTCTCTTTCAAGCTGAGCCACAGCAGCGATGATCGTGAAAATAGCACTTCCCAACGGGCTGGAAGTATCAATGTTCTCCTGAAAGCTCACAAAATCAATGCCCAGGTTTTTGAACTCCTCCAGAGCCAGGATTAGGTGCTTGGTGCTCCTGGCAAACCGGTCGAATCTCCAGCACAGCACCACATCAAACCGGCGCTTCTTGGCATCGTTCATCAGTTCATTGAGTGCTGGCCTGGAATCTTTGGTGCCGGTCACACCATCACAATATTCTCTCAAGATCTGCCAGCCTCGATCTGAAACATAACGGCGCAGGTCTAAGAGCTGGTTCTCATTGGTCTGCTCCATTGCCTTTGAGACTCTTGCGTATACGGCTACTCTATTCATGGTTTTCTCCTCGTGATATACTTTGT
>JALLOM010000324.1 GCA_027717865.1 Acidobacteria bacterium AH-259-O06
CGCTGTAGAACTTCGCCTCGATGGGCTGGGGCGGGCGCAGCCAACTCCCCCTAGTGTCGAATCGCTGTTCGACGATGTCCTCGATGGCATCCATTTGCCGTTGTCGCTGCAGCTGGCGGCGAGCCTCGGCGATTTTTTTATAAAGGATACCGAACAGCCAGGTTCGCACATGGGACCTTCCTTCAAACTGGGACGCCTTTTCGATAAAGGTGACGAAGGTATCCTGAGTTACCTCCTCGGCGCGTTGAGGATCCAGGCCCGCTCCCCGGGCAGCGCGCAGGACCTGGTGCAGGTAAGTGTGCACGACAAGCTCAAGCGCCTCGGGATCCGCTCTGCGGATCCGCGCCGCCAACTGCGGATCGTCGATCGACATGGCCACCCTCCGCGATTCGCTGCTCAGTTCACTCCCCCTCTATTACCCTGAGGGGGCACGCGAGCTCATTCCAGCGGCTTCAGATCACCCAGCATGGTGGGGATCAGCTCTGTCACCGTGGGGTGAATGTGCACGGCTCGCTGGATCACTGTGTAAGACGCCTTGGCGTACATGACATCCAGAATGGAATGGATGATCTCATCGCCCCCGACGCCCAGAATCGCCGCGCCCAAGATCTCCTTCGTCTCGGCGTCCACTACGATTTTCATAAAGCCTTGGGTCTCGCCTTTCTCCACAGCACGGCTGACCCGCGTCATTGGCCTCTTGCCGATGAGCGCTTTCCGGCCGGATTGCCGCACCTGTGCTTCAGTCATCCCGGCTCGGCCCAGCGGTGGATCGATGTACAGGGCGTAGGCCAGTATCCGGTCGCTGACACGGCGCGGATCGTTGTCCAGCAAATTGGCGGCTACGATCTCGTAGTCATTGTATGAGGTGTGGGTGAAGGCCCCTTTCCCGTTGCAATCGCCGAGAGCCCAAACGCCGGATACACTAGTCTGAAGCTGGTCGTCTACCACAATGTAACCCCGCTCGTTGACCTCGATGCCCGCCTCCTCCAAGCCCAGATCATCCGTGTTGGGACGACGCCCAACAGCGAGCAGTAAGTGCGAGCCCATTGCCTCTCTTGCGCCACTTTCGCAGTCGAGCTGGACGACCACCCCATCATCACGTTTTTCCACGTCGATACACTCGGCGTTGAGGCGGATGTTGACACCTTCGTTTTCTAAGATTTTCTTGACCGCTTCGGAGATGTCCTCGTCATCGC
This sequence comes from Acidobacteria bacterium AH-259-O06, assembly GCA_027717865.1. Lineage (GTDB taxonomy): Bacteria > Acidobacteriota > UBA6911 > RPQK01 > JADFOI01 > JALLOL01. Next base: position 1,197 of record JALLOM010000324.1, read on the forward strand.
GTTGGATCAATCGGGGTCCCATCTCGACGATGGTCACCTCACTGCCGAAGCGCCGATACATTTGACCGAATTCCAGACCCACGTAGCTTCCGCCAATGATGATCAGGTGCTCCGGGAGGAAATCCACCTCCATTACGCTTGAGTTAATGAGGTAATCCACGCTCTCCAGGCCAGGCATGGAGGGGATGAAGGCGCGTGCCCCCACGTTAATGAAAATCTTGTCGGCCTCCAGCAATTCTTCAGCGACGCTTACGGCGTGGGGACCCTCGAAGCGCGTATGGCCCTCGTAGACCGTACAGTTCTCCAGGTTCTTGAGCCAATTTTCCACGCCTTGGTTGGACTTGCGCACCACACCGTCCTTGCGTGCTTTGACCTTCTTCATGTCCACGGCGATGGAGCCATCGATCATCACACCGAAATCATCCCCACGCCTGGCCATATAAGCGGCGCGGGCGCTGGCCACAAGCGTCTTAGTGGGGATGCAGCCCGTGTTAACACAGGTGCCACCGAACAGCTTGCGCTCAGTGATGGCCACCTTCATCCCGGCTGCGGCCAACCTCGCTGCCAGCGATGGTCCCGACTGCCCCGTACCGATGATTATCGCGTCATATTTCGCTGTCATCGAATCCACCTCCTTTTAAACTGTATCTTTACTGGGCCATTGCAGCAAGATTTGGCTTTGAAATAAGCTAGTGGCTTGAAATCGATGGAAGACTCTTGATGAAAGATATCACTAAGCTGCTCGATGAACCCGAGTCAACTATAGCCATCGTGGGCGCCACGGATAATCCTTCCAAGTATGGGTACGTCGTATATCGTGATTTAAAACGTAAAGGATTCACCGTGTATCCGGTCAATCCGAACAGGTCCAGTGTGGATGGTGACAAAACCTTTAAGCGCCTCGGGGACATTCCCGAGCAGCCCACCATCGTTAATGTCGTTGTGCCTCCTGAAGTGACCTCAAACATTCTCCAACAATGTCTGGACCTAGGTTTGATGAATGTTTGGTTGCAACCGGGCGCGGAAAGCCCGGAGAATATGTCGTTTCTACAGCGGCACGATTTTAATTATTTGGCAAATGCTTGCATCATGGTACAAAGTCGTTTGAAGACCTGATAAACGGAAAACCAAAAAAAATAAACTTTTTTCTCCTCTGGTTCGTACATGTAAAAGAGGCTGCGGATAATGGGGAGTTTGAAGAGAAAGAGAGAGTCTTATGGCACATCCAGTTATGAAGTTTAATCAAGAGCCAAGGGAAGAATTATTCGAGCGGATTATGCAAAGTCTGGATCAGATGCCAGATCTTTTGCGGGAAGTTTTCATCTTGAGTCATTACCGTGGGAGCCCCCCCTCAGAAATTGCTTCCACAATCGGAGCGAGTGAGGAAGAGACCGCTGAGTTATTAAGACAGGCTAACCAGTGTTTCTTTCAGGGACTTTACCCGGATTATTCATAGGTTCTCGTCACGAAGCGGCAAAGGCGCCGGCAGGGCGGATGATTTCGTCGCTGCAGCAGAGAATTCATGAATAATCCGGGTCAAAGTGGGGCGAAGTCTTTGAGCGGCCCATGAACTGGAAAGCGCTAATTATTGCCGGCTCCTTTCTTGTGCTGCTTGGAGCTACCTGCACGGTGTCAGAGAGCAGCTCGACCGTGTCAGAGAGCAGCTCAGAATCAAATTTGCGCAACTTACATGCTGTGGACGAGCTGCGCGAGCAGTTCAACACCGACCATGGAGCACCGAGGGTTCTTCTTCTGCTGTCGCCCACCTGACCCGTGTGCATAGCTGGCGCCCGGTGGGTGCAGACCGAAATCTTGGAAAAGACTCCAGAGTCCGATTTCAGAGTGTATGCCATTTGGTTCAATGTCCTTTGGACCGATTCACAGTCGAAATGGGACGATGACTTGCTGAGCGACCCGCGTGTTCTTCACTTCTGGGACGAAGAAAAGATCGTTGGACTCTGGTACGAACAGCATGTGACGCGCCTTGGACAGCAAGGGGCGAGAAGAGTGGAATGGGACGCATACTTTCTTTACCATCCAGATGCGATTTGGGCAGAGCAGGTACCCCGGGTGGTAAGTTGGGGGAGAACGATTGTAGCCAAAAGGAAGCAGCTTCAGCACGACCTGCTGGAGCTTCTGCAACATGGTAGAGTAGCTGCCCGAGCCAGTCCCTGACGAAAGAGAGTTCAGCTCTGCCTGGGGAGCTTAATGTGACGATTGCTCGCTGCGAGCCCACCGGGTGTGAGAAATGCGGACTAGAATGCCCCCTTCTATCTTTTAGAATTCACATAAAATCGTTGAGACTGCCTTCTAACCCGTCAAGGGTCTAAGATTTAACAAAAACCGGAGAACTCAGCGGGAGCCGGCCTTTCCCCCTCCGTACTTCTCCTGCCACAGTTTCAGGTGGGTCTCATACAAGTCATCACGCATTTCGGCGAACTTGCCGTCACACTCGTGTTGGGAACCAGTCTCC
>JALLOM010000325.1 GCA_027717865.1 Acidobacteria bacterium AH-259-O06
TCAGGAAGTACTCCGAGATAGCGGGCTATTCCTCGGTGGAGGAGTTTGTAGAGCACGCCCTGGAGAAGGAAATTGCCAAGCTGGAAGATGCAGATTCCGAGGAGGAAATCAAAAAGCGGCTTAAAGGCCTGGGGTACATTTCCTAGGACTTCGAGCGAGTGGTGACGACGCTGATGAAGCTGGTGAATTGGTTCCTCACAAGCCTGTTCGGCCTTCTTTTCTGGCCCTTCCAGGGGCTGGATCCCGTCTGGGCGCTGGTCGTTGTCTCTTTCTTGTGCGGACTCTTAATGGTCTGGGTCTTTGGAAAGGTGTCAAACCAGGAGGCCATCCGTCGCGTGAAGAACAAGATCCGAGGAAACCTGCTGGGTGTAAGACTGTACCAGCATGATGTGCGAATAGTGCTTCGGCTGCAAGGGCGTATTCTTCGCGACACGCTCACCTACATGAACTACTCCATCATTCCCATGCTGGTACTCATCGTTCCATTGCTGCTGATTATCGTACAGTTGAATTTACACTTCTCGCTCAGACCGCTTAAACCGGGCGAGAGCGCCGTCCTGAAGGCCAGGCTAATCCACACTGTGGTTTTGCAGGAGAACATCTCTTTGGAAAATCCGTCAGGGGTCAAGGTGGAGACTCCGGGGGTCCGCATTGACTCCGAAGGCGAAGTGGCCTGGAGAATTCGTGCCCAGCAACCTGGACGGCATTTGTTGACCGTAAGAGTAGGTGAGCAGACCGTCGAAAAGGAGCTATATGTGGGTGATCGTTGGGGCGCTGTCTCGGCGCTGCGCAGCAATTCTTTGCTCGACTTGCTTCTCTATCCCGGTGAAGCACGCATTGACGCGTCGGAAAAGGTGAAGTCCATCACAGTACAATACCGCCCGCTGCCGATATCGATTTGGGGTTGGAACGTTCACTGGCTGGTGCTCTTCTTCGTTCTTTCAATTCTGGTTGCATTTATATTCAAGGGTGCTTTCGGGGTCGAACTTTAGTAAAGAGAGCAATTGATTACGTTTCTTAAAAACTTTTACAGAGCGAAGAAGTTTGGGCAGCCGATCGTGGTCGTTTCGGGTCTGCCTCGCTCGGGCACCTCGATGACAATGAAGATGCTCGAAGCCGCAGGAATGACGTTGTTTACGGATAATATTCGAGAGGCTGACGAAGACAACCCAAAAGGCTATTACGAATTCGAAAGAGTAAAGAATCTTCACAAGGAGAAGGATAGGTCGTGGCTGGGAGATGCCAGGGGAAAGGTCATCAAAATTATCTCTGAGCTTTTGATGGAACTGCCTGATGCCTACTTCTATAAGCTGATTTTCATGGATCGTCATCTCGACGAAGTGATCGCCTCTCAGAACAAGATGCTCATTCGACGGGGAGAACCCGTCGGAGATGATAATGAACGGATGAAGGCCCTCTTTGAGAAGCATCTGAGAGTGGTGAAGTCCTGGTTGGAGCGACAATCGAACTTCGATGTCCTCCGTTTGAATTACAAGGAGGTCATTGATAATCCATTTGATCATGCGGAGAGGATCAGGAACTTCCTTGGAACTGGACTCGATGTGAAGCAGATGGCGGGTGTTGTGGACGAAAAACTTTATCGCAATCGGCGCTGATCGCCGCCGGCGTTGTGATTCATAACGTTGAGGATTTGCAAATGCTGATCTCGCCCTATGGGGAAAAGCTGATAGACCTCCTCGTTGAAGGGGAAGCTCTTGACGAACTGAGGGATCAGGCTAACCGGCTTCCTTCTGTACAACTTTCGGAACGGTCGGTTTGCGACCTGGAACTCCTTGCCACCGGTGCCTTCTCTCCTTTGGATCGTTTTATGGGAAGGGAGGACCACCAACGAGTCCTGGAAGAGATGCGGTTGAGCACTGGGCACATCTTATCGGTCCCAGTCACATTGCCCGTCGAAGATGATTCAGAAATTCACCTCGATCAGGAAATTGCGCTGCGAAGCAGTAGAAACGAATTGCTGGCAGTGATGACGATTGAAGAAATCTATGAGTGGGATCGGAGGGAGGTGGCGGAAAAAATCTTTGCAACACAGGATGTGCGCCATCCTCTCGTAGCCGAGATGCACCGGTGGGGAAAGTTCAACATTTCGGGCAGATTAAGAGTCTTGCAACTCCCTCCTCGCCATGATTTTCAGGAACTACGGCTGACGCCGGCACAGACCAGAGCTCGACTGGAAAGTCTGGGGCATTCCAACGTTGTAGCCTTCCAAACCCGAAATCCTCTTCACCGGGTTCACGAGGAATTGACCAAGCGGGCGGTCCAGGGGCTGGACGGAGCCCTGTTGCTTCATCCAGTCGTGGGAATGAGTAAGCCGGGTGACGTCGATCATTACACCCGAGTCCGTACCTACAAGGTACTGGCCTCCAACTACTACGATTCCAGCCGGATCTTACTCTCGCTTCTCCCTTTAGCCATGCGTCTGGCCGGGCCCCGGGAGGCGCTTTGGCACGCCGTGATTCGACGCAACTACGGTGCCAACTATCTCATTGTGGGAAGAGACCATGCCAGTCCTGGGCTGAATTCAGAGGGCAAACCTTTCTATGGGCCGTACCAGGCTCAGGAGTTGGTCGAGCGGTTCAAGGGCGAACTGGGGATGGGTATAGTGCCTTTCCGGGAACTGGTTTATCTCCCTGAAGAGGGACGTTATGAAGAGGCCTCCAAGATACCGGTGGGAGCCCAAACCGCCTCCATCTCGGGAACCCAGGTCCGCCAGGAGTATTTAGAAAACGGCAAACTGCTGCCCGACTGGTTCATGCGACCGGAGGTCGCGGAAATTCTGGCTGAAACCTATCCACCGCGGCACCGCCAGGGAGTTTGTATCTGGTTCACGGGCTTGAGCGCGGCCGGCAAATCTACCACGGCTGAGGTTCTGACCACGCTCTTGTTGGAACATGGTCGGCAGGTGACGGTGCTGGATGGAGATGTGGTGCGCACCCACCTGTCGAAGGGACTGGGTTTCAGCCGAGAAGATCGAGACATCAACATTCGACGCATCGGCTTTGTGGCTGCGGAGATCGTTCGCCATGGAGGTACTGTCATTTGTGCGGCCGTCAGCCCCTATAGAGCCACTCGAAATGATGTGCGCAATATGGTGGGGAGTGACCGTTTTGTGGAGGTTTTCGTCGATACGCCACTGGATATTTGTGAGCAGCGGGATATCAAAGGACTCTATGCTCGAGCTCGACGCGGCGAGCTCAAGGGGTTTACCGGTATTGATGACCCTTACGAGTCACCTGAGCACCCTGAGCTCAGGTTAGATGGGGGTTTCCAAACGGCCGAAGAGAACGCCCGCCTGATTCTTCAGTATGTGGCCCGGGAAGGCTTCATCCGCGGGGTCGTGGCGCCAGGCAAAGCCTGGAGAAGGAGGAAGTGATGACATGAGGTGATATGGCACAACGGAAACCTTCTAGAGGAGCCTTGTGGGTAACCAAGCCCACCCGGTAAAGGCTGGCCACCAGCCGGAAGCGAGTCTTGCCCGTCGGAGGTAACGAAGGCGTGGAAGCGTAGACAGTGTAAGGTGCCACTTTACACCTGCGCCCAATGCGGCGGCTCAATGCGTATCATCTCGCTGATCGACCAGCCCGAAGTCATTTACAAGATCCTCCAGCATTTCAATCTCTGGGAGCGGCCGCAGCGTTCCCCCC
>JALLOM010000326.1 GCA_027717865.1 Acidobacteria bacterium AH-259-O06
ATTGACCGGCAGGTTCCGGAAATATAACATGAGCCCACTGTGATCGGAAGATCCTGCAAGCTTGCATTCCTGATCATTTTAGTTTCCATTGTTCCCACCTTTGCTGCCGACTGGAAAGCCGGCCTGGCGAAGACGCCGATCACTCCCCAGAAGCCTCTCTGGTTGGGAGGTTACGGAGCTCGAACTCACCCCTCCGAAGGCACACTACAGGAACTTTATGCCAGGGCATTAGTCCTGGAAGACGAAACGGGCAACCAGGCTGCTCTGGTCACCACCGACGTCCTGGGAATCCCGGCCGGGCTGGCCAGCAGCATTGCCCAACGGGCTCAGGAGCAGTACGGCCTGTCTCGAGATCGACTGCTCCTGAGTTCGACTCACACGCACGCCGGGCCGGTCTTGAGGGCGAACCTGGCCATTGCCTACAGCATGACTGATGAGGAATCTGCGCAGGTCAATGCTTACACGGCCCAATTTGAGGACAAGATTATCCAGCTCATCGGCATCGCACTGGAGAACCTTCAGCCGGCACGTCTCAGTTTTGGCCGGACCGAGGTCAGGTTTGGTGTCAATCGCCGGGTGAAGAAGAAAGACCGATACGTCATTGGAGTCAACAGAGGTGGGCCGGTCGATCACGAGGTGCCCTTCTTGGTGGTCGATGGAGGAGAAGGCAATCTCCGAGGACTTGTCTTTAGCTACGCCTGTCACAATACCACTATTCCCGCGCGGGTCTACCATTTTCATGGCGACTACGCAGGTACGGCACAAACCTGGTTGGAGTATCGGTATCCCGGCTCGGTGGCCTTTTTCATGATGGGCTGTGGAGCCGATGCCAATCCCTACCCCCGCGGCACGGTGAAATTGGCTGATGAACACGGACAGCGCCTGGCCAGGACTGTGGACAAATCTCTTACGGGTCCTTTGAGGACCGTGCAGGGTCCTCTGAGAACTGCGTTTGAAGTGTTCCCTGTTGCCTTTTCCACCACCCCCAGCCGGGAAACACTGCAGGCCCGGGTTCACGGTGATGATGGAGCAAGGCAACGGCACGCCCGGCAAATGCTAAAAATTCTAGACCAGCAGGGACAGCTTCCAAGCGAGTATCCTTATCCCCTGCAGGTCTGGCAGTTTGGAAACGATCTTACCCTGGTGGCGATGGCTGGAGAGGTCGTGGTGGACTACAACCTGCGTCTGAAACAGGAATTGGGAGCTGACAAACTGTGGGTGACAGCTTATAACAATGATGTCTTCGCCTACTTGCCGTCTCTGAGGGTCCTTCAGGAGGGAGGCTACGAGGCCGATTACTCCATGATCTACTATGGTCATCCGGCGCCTTTTGCGCCTTCCATCGAAGAGACTGTGATCAACAAGGTCCATGAGCTGGTTAAGAAGGTGCGAAGCCAATAGGTGGGGCCGTGGGTTTTTAATATTTATTTTTATAAACCCCACGGCCCCAACGAGGAGGCAGCATGAGTAAAAACCTGACACGTCGTCACTTTGTGAGTACCGTTTCTGCTGGGACGGCCGGGATGAGTTTAAGTGCGCGATCCGGTTTTGGGTCTACCGTCCGTTCCGAATCCGTCGACCAAAAACTAGCCCTTTTGGGCGGAAAACCGGTTCGGACAAAATCTTTTCCTTCCTGGCCGGTCATTGCCGAAAATGACCGCAAATCGTGGAAACAAGTGCTAGAATCCAAGAATTGGTTCCGATCCAACGGTCACTATGTGACAGAGTTCGAGGAATCGTGGGCTCGACGGCTGGGAGCCCGTTTTGTCGTGGCCACATCCAGTGGGACCAGTGCTCTTTATACCTCCCTGTTCGCTCTGGACATTGGGCCGGGAGACGAAGTTATTGTTCCTCCTTATACTTTTGTGGCCACCATCAATGTAGTCCTTCTGCACCATGCTCTTCCTGTCTTAGTCGACTCGGATCGAGAGACGTCGCAGATCGACGCCAATAAGATTGAAGCCGCCATCACCGATCGGACGCGCTGCATCCTGCCTGTCCATTTGGGAGGCAATGTGGCCGAAATGGACAAAATCCTGGAGATTTCGCAGAAATACAAACTTTCAATACTTGAAGACGCCTGTCAGGCTCACCTGGCCGAATGGCGCGGGAAGAAAGCGGGGACTGTGGGAGACCTGGGCTGTTTCAGCTTTCAGGCCTCCAAGAACCTCAATTCCGGTGAAGGAGGTGCCATTGCCAGCAACAATAGTGAACTAATGAAGGTTTGCAGCAGTTTTCACAACGCGGGACGCGGCTACTCACTCGGGGCCGATGGGAAGCTGGTTCGAAAGCGAAACACCACATTTTCCTACGAACGAAATGGAGATAACCGCCGTATGACCGAATTCCAGGGAGCACTCCTCCTTGAGCAGCTAACGCGGCTGGAACAGCAGGCGCGAACCAGGGAGCGGAACGCCCAATACCTCACGCGGCAACTGAACGAAATTCCCGGGATCTTCCCGGCCCGGCAATATGAAGGCTGTACGAGAAATGCTTATCATCTCTATATGCTCCGATATGACAGGAGTCATTTCGCGAATCTTCCCCGATCCCGTTTTCTTGAAGCCTTGCGCGCAGAAGGGATTCCCGGTTCGGGAGGTTACAGGCCGCTCAATAAGGAACCTTTTTTGAAACACACTCTGGAGTCTCGTGCCTTTCGGAGCATCTACTCTGCAAAGCAGCTGGCTGAGTTGGAGGAGCGTAACCACTGCCCTGACAATGACAAGCTGTGCAGTGAAGCGGTGTGGTTTGGACAGTCGAAGCTCCTGGGACCGCAATCGGACATGGACGATATCGCCACCGCCATCCGGAAGATCCAAAAACACGCCGCGGTTTTAGTAAAAGCGGGGTAATGGATGGTACGGTCCGCTGAATCAAGTCATTGGTTGAGCTCGGCCGTCCAATTGAGCACCACAGTGATGGGAGACGAGACGTCTTCAGCGGGTTCATTGATGAGGAATCTCTGGCCATCCCCGGTGACGCAGTACTGATCCCAAATGGGACTCACTCTGACCTTCGTTTCAAAGAGAACCTGCGGGATACCCGTCTCCAGCGAGGCACCCGCCTTGACTGCCACCGCCCTCAGCTTTCCATCCAGGCCCAGATAGAAAAGCTCCTTCCCGTCTTTTCTCCAGCGTGCTTGAACGCCACCCGAATTTGAAACCTGGCGTTTTTCGGTGAAGTCAGGAAAGGACGCAACGTAGACCTCCCACCTTCCTGACTCATCGGAGTTGTAGGCGATCCAACGGCCGTCCGGGGAAAAATGGAACTCATCTTTGTCAAAAGGTGTCTCCAAAACACGCATCGGCTTTTGATCGCCCGATAGTGGAAGTGCATGCACAGTCTTACCATTTATAGAGATAAAGACAACAAAGCGTCCATCGCTGGACCAATCCTCGGGAAATTTGGCTTGGTCAGACTCAAAGAGTACTTCTTCCTGGCCGCCTCCGACGAGCTTTTGAAAAAGATCGGGTCTGCCCTTCCTGGCGGACATGAATACTAACTGGCGTCCGTCCGGGGACCAGACCGGATCGCCGTCGCCAGAAGGATCGAATGTAAATCGAGAGAAAATGCTACTTGACAACTCAACGAGCCAGATGTCTGCGTTTCCGGACTGCGGATCGACCAACGCTACCGCCACCCGCTTTTCGTCC
>JALLOM010000327.1 GCA_027717865.1 Acidobacteria bacterium AH-259-O06
TTATGAGCCATATCGCCCAGAACTATCTGAAACTGATTCCTCCAGCCGACTGGCAGCAACTCCTCAAGCTGGCGACTGAACAGCAAAGCTACATCACCAGTATCATCGAAAACGAAACCGGGCCGCGCCGCAAGAAGATGGCACGCGACGCCTACAGGCTGTTCGCGCAAACCGTAATCACTCGGACACAACCCTTGGCCGAAGCCGTGTAAATGTCCTATCCTCAACTACAGAACTCAAATTGCCAATATCTCGCACAGAATTTCTGAGACGCTGTACTAGTTAGTACCTCTAATAAACTGCCCGATGTCTAGGCAGCGGCTACTAACAACCCTTTAGAGGCTTCTGGGATCACCGATCCCTAGATTTGACATTACTCCACTCTTATTAGATGCTCTGCGAGTCTGGTCTTCTCATTTGTAACTGCCTCGTTAATTTGTTCCGATGTGAGACCAATCGCACCGGTTAGATCAGACCCTTTGAGATCAGCTTCCCGAAGATTGGCTTGCTCCAGATTCGCTTCTCGCAGATCAGCCTCCTTGAGATTAGCTCCTTCTAGATAGGCTCCTTTAAGATCAGCTCCACGGAGATTGGCTTGACAAAGATCAGCTCTCAGGAGAAATGCTTCCTGGAGATTGGCTCCTTGGAGGTCAGCTTCCTTAAGATAAGCTGCCCGGAGGTAGGCTCCTTCGAGGGAGGCCTTGTGTTCCACAGCCTCTTCCAGAGCAGATTTTAGGTAAGTATGTTCGCTGCAAAAAAGGACAACTCTGTTTAGATTGATGATTTCAATCATGTTTAACAGCAGGTATCCGTGCGCTCGATCTCGCATCACAATAAGGATAGCCCAACATCAAGCCCCTACTTCTTCGAGTGTCCCAAAAACCTCCTGATTCTAGGGAGTCCCGTAATTAGAGAGCTTTTATAAGCGCTTACTGCCCAGCGGGAAGTGGGTTATCGAGGTTCCAAATAGCGCGGGCGATCTTCCAGGAGCCGTCAGACTGGCGTTGCCAGATGTCCAGGAACTTTCCGCTAACCTGCACCGGTTCGCTCCCTTCCTTGGGGGTTATCGCGCCGGAGAACGTGCCTCGCTCGAAGGCCCACTCACCGGCTATAACCACCTCTTCCGAGGAAAGAACGTTAGCCTGAGCCTTAAATTCGGTGTAAAAGTCTCGGATCTTCTCCTTGCCGTGAACGGCGGGTACGCCTGCGGGCATGTACACTGGGTCGTCAGTCCAGAAGGCCATAAGGGCATCCAAGTCACCTGCGTTGAACGCGGCGACGGCTTCCTGGTGTAGCTTTTTGATTGCCTCCGCATCGGCCTCGGTTGTGGTTGTCTGCTCCACAGGCTCCTCTGCGGCTGGTGCACAAGCCCCGAGGCAGACTACAAGACCTATTAATGGCAAGATACCTACGGATCTCATTGGATCTTCCCCCTTTTTGTCAGAAATTTTGTTTGTTCGATTGAAGCGAGAATATCACCAGCAGACGAGCAGGTCCATGAGAAAACTTAACTGCCCGATCATCAGGACCTTGATTTGCTGGAAAGGCTGGCTTTAGTTCCCGGCCTCTAACAAGTGACTACAGCCAAACAAGCATGAATACCGGGTTTCGGGCGGTGTACTCAGTGTAGTCAGTAATTTAGGGAGACAATGGAACCGGCTGATCTTGGATCTCCTCTGCCGTAGGTTGGGGCTCAGAGATGCCTCTCAGTCAGGGTAGCAAACCATCCTCCAGTGTACAGAGCATATAAGGGAGCATGTAGTCCAATCCGGGATATTCTATGTATTTGCAGGGAGAGCCTTGATTAAAAACAAGGTATACTTTCCGCCTGTTCTTCGGACTTCTCTGCCAGGCATTATCCTGATGATAGGGCGTGTCATGCCAACTGTTGGGCAAGCTCTCAGGCAAGTCCTTCAATCTACTTATAGCACTCCGTGTCTGATTATCATCGGCTCCTGTAAGCGATCGTGCTATAGCAGCAAACAGTGCATTTTCGTCTCCGGGGATGTTTCGTACATCCTCATATAGCTTTTTAAAAGCCGCCAGTACCTCAGGATCATCTTCCTCGTCGCCTGAGAGTGCTGCGTACACTGATAGAAAAGCAAGATGAATGTTGAAATATTTTACTATGTCCCAGTGATACAAACCCACGACATTTCGCAAGAACATCGTATATCTTTTTCGTGGAGAAAACAGCTTTCCCATCAAACTAATCCATGCATCCAAACTTATCCTTCCACCTTTAAGTTTCTGCCTAAATTGTCTCCAAGAAATCGGCCTACTCTCTCTGGTGTCTCCAGTTATTCTTTGAAGAATTTTGCTCCAGACATACTCGAAAAATACTCCATTTGGCCCCCGGTCTACCAAGCCACCACCAGTAGGTTTAAAGAAAATGTACCAGTTGTTCTGCAAATATCTTCCCATGTTTTCCGCGTCTTCTCTGATCTTCCTTCGGATTGCATTGTCATCTGCATATTTAAAGGCAAGATCGTAGCCAAATAGCACACCCATGTATTGACCTGCGCTCGGCTCAGCCAATTTAGTTCCTGCTTCTTCACCTCGATCCGTTCTCACAAGATAACCTGGAGCAACTTGTAGTCGCGATAAAGCATCGACAATCTCGCTTATTTGTTCCAGGGTCCTGCTATCTTTTGTCTGATGATAGTCGAGAGCCAATGTTCCCAGCAGGACCCCAGTCCATAAAGTGGAATCCCCGAAATGGCTTTTAATGACATCACCATGGGGACGGTCCAGACAAACGTTTACCACCAAGCCATCGAACAAATGTCTTTCCAGAAGTGCCCTTTTGTAATTGCAATACTTCTCATTGTGGAAAGGAACTTTTGCCCCAGGAGGTGAAAAAGCTAGAGCTGTACTGTTGAGAGTCGAGACAAGGATAAGAATGAATCCAAATACAATCAGAAATCTTCGGGTAGCTCGAAACTTCATTGCTCTAACGCAAATTCCCAATTTCAACTTTTCTTCCACACAAGAAGCTGGCCGGAAGGCTGCTTCGGCTGTTTGGTTCACCCTTATACCCTCAGATGCCGACTACACTGACTACAGCTACTAAAACTCAATTGCCATGCTGGTTTCAGTATCGTCACCTCTGCTGGTAGGACTGATAGAAACTTGGCTTCCTTAAGCATGCTAACTAGTTTGGCAGTTTGCACTTGTCCAGATGGACGATCATCACTTTGAAAACCGCACATGAGTCAATGCATCCGGAACCGCCTTGACTACTGATCGACAGACATAATCAAACGCCTGTCTCTTTCGATGTCTTTTCTATATTTATCATTCAACTGTTCGATGATGTGTGGTGGTAGGTTATTGAAGACTTCATCTAGAACCAAAGGTTCCTTATCCTCGTAGAATTCTTCTTTTTCTACTTCAGCAAGGATAACAATTCTGTCACCGGAGCCCATCTTTGATAGTAAATGACATTTTGCCCACCCGCAGGTCTGCTCGATTATTGGAAGCCCATCCTCATCCTCTTTAAAATTGACCGAGGCAAACTTGTCATAGTCTTTGCTGGTGTATAAGCCAAATATGGGGACCAAATCCATTTGATGCTTGGCAAGCAGATGAATAATAAACTTTTGACTATTGATGAGAGTTTTGGTCGTATGCTGCTCAGGAGATAAA
>JALLOM010000328.1 GCA_027717865.1 Acidobacteria bacterium AH-259-O06
CCCTTTGTCGAGCGGCTCGTTGAGGTTTACTTCCAGAAGGCGCGCAGGACCGGGATCGGTGGGGTACGCCGGCGTGGACTTCGAGCGGAACTCCTGTACCGGACGGCCGCCTGCCTCAACCACTACCTCGAGGCGGACCCTGCTGCCGTCACGGAAGTCGAACGCGCGCTGCAGCGTTACGAGCGGCTTCGCGAGAAGGCCGGGATCGACCGCCGGCTGCTCGAGGAACCCTCTCGTCTTTTGCCGGGACCACTTGCCCCGGTCCAGGCCGCCGTGGAGGCGCTGGTGGGCGCGATCCCGGCACTGTTCGGTTTCCTCACGGGTGCGATCCCCTATTATGTGACGAAGGCTGTCGCCCGACGCTACGCATCGCGCCTTGGGCACCTTCCCTCCCTGTCGTTTGCGCACATCCTGGTTGGCGCCATCGTGTTCCCGCTCACCTACGGACTCGAACTCGGGTGGATCTGGTGGCATTTCTCCGACGCGGTAACCATCGCGTTCGCCATTTCACTAGTCCCCACTGGCCTCTTCGCACGCTTTTACACCCATCGCATGCGTAAGCTGGCAGCGCATCTCGGGGGACGCATCGCAGCCTGGATGAAGCTGGCTGCGGTCGTCCGGGTGAGGCTGGCGCGCGACGATCTGCTCTTGCGTCTGGACCACATGCGTGATCGGTACCGCATGGAAGTGCTCGGGTGGGGTCCCCTGCCCTCTGCTCGCAGCGTCGTCCCTCCAAGGGTGTTGTTGGGTGCACTTCTCCTTGCGGTTTTGATCCCCCTGGCCCTCTTTCTGGCGCAGCTGCGTGACCGTCCTGTGGTGGACCTCCCACAGGCTCCCTCCCTGTGGCACGAACTGCGTAACGGGGATCCAGCAGTGGTGACCGCGAGGCTGGAGCGAGACGCCCGCGGCGCAGCGGCCGCGATCGCCGAGTTGAATCGGTTGGAACAACACATGTATGTCCTGCGTGAGTCGTTCGCGCAGGGGGAGCGGAGCTATTACGCCCAGGAGGATGTGGATGCAATCCATCGGCTGCTTTTGACCTACCTGAACCTGCGCACTGCTCTCCTGCGGACCGTCTGGACCTACCGGGGGGCGCACGATGAGCCGCTCAAAGGGCAGATGGAAGATGGCGCCTTCCTGCTTGCCTACGCAAGTGCGGCGGTGCTGCTGGAGAAGGCAGCGGTTATCGTCGATACGTTCTCAGACGATGAACGGGCACAGCGCAGGCTCAATGAGGGGGACCGCGCCTGGGAGATCCGCGAAAGTACCTACGACCGGCTGCTGGCAAGCCTCTCCAACGCGGAGGTGGTCTCCGAGCTCCAAGCCGCGACGAAACGGTTTGACCAGCTGCGGCAGAGCGGTGCCTACCGCAGCGGTCCTTCCTGGGAGACGCTCGTAGACGCCGCTACCCATGCACGCCCCGCCATCGAGCATGCAGCAGCGCAAATCGGTGAGCGGAAGCTGCAGCTGGCCCTCCGAGGGGTCCGCCGTCAGGTGGCAGACCCAGTCTATGGAGCGCAGGCGCTGGTCTCGACTTGGATCGGCGACTTCCGCCTGAAAGAGCGCCCTCCTCACCGCGGACTAATCAGTCCCCAACAGGTGAAGGATCTGCGAGAAGTGCTGCAGCCGGGCGATATTCTCCTGGAGCGGAGAAACTGGTTCCTGTCGAACGCCTTTCTCCCGGGGTTCTGGCCCCACTCGGCGCTCTACCTGGGGGATGCGGAGGCACTCGAGGCCCTTGGCGTGGCAGGCGATCCGCGGGTGATGTCCCATTGGGACGCATTCCTTGGGCGTGACGCCGCGGGCCACCCGCACGCGGTGATCGAGGCGATCAGTGAGGGAGTAGTCTTTACCAGCCTCGAGCACTCCGTGGGTGAGGCGGATGCAGTGGCGGTGCTGCGCCCGCGGCTCACGGCTGGGCAACGGAGCGAGGCGATCGCCCGCGCCTTCTCTCACTATGGCAAGCCGTACGACTTCGAGTTTGACTTCTTTTCCACCGACCGCCTGGTCTGCACCGAGGTGGTCTACCGCGCGTACGACCCTACGCTGCAGCTCCCGCTCACGAAGATCATGGGTCGGCAGACGCTGCCGGTGGTTACTTTCGTACAGGTTTACGCGCACGCGCAGGGACGAGACCAGCGGCCCTTTGACCTGATTCGCTTTCTGGATATGGATGAAAAAGGTGGCCGTGCCTTTGTATCTTCCGAGGACGCATTCCTCAAGACACTCAAACGATCCAGATTCACAATCTTGCAGTGAGGTTAGTAGAACGCTGGGGGTCAGACCTTGAGTTTTTCGTTTTTGGGCTCAAAACCGAAAAACTCAAGGTGTGCGCCCGGCGGCTCGAATTCAACGGCTCAAAACAAGTAAATTCCCGTCCTCACGATAATATCGGTAATCGGGCAGCGGCGGCGGCATCTCGGGTAGTACCTCAAAGAGACGTCTCAGGCGTTCGCTGAAGTCGGACAACTCAAAATTCTCAACCCCGGCCTCCTTTAAAGCCTGATTAAGGTCACCCAGATCATCGAAATGGGCCGGAATTTCCGATCTTTGGCTGGACACCCACTGAGTCAAATGAGACTCGAAACCGTTTCGGGCAAAGCGCGAGAGTGCCTCTTCACCATAACCAAGCCACTGCAAAACAGTTGGAGCTACATCCAACAAAGTCGGATGCGTTTCACCCCTTTCCTCAACCACGCTGACTGGCCCCTGGAGCCTGCGAACGGTTTTGTACTTGCTCACGGCCATCAGTGAACCACTTTGTATTCCAGGGCCTGAAACGAGCATGACGGTCAGCTTTTCTTCCCGGTGAAGACCTCCGTGCCCCCCAGCGTTGGCGCCAAAGTTCCATCCCTGGCTGTGCATGACGGTCAGGTCGCCGATGGAAGGATTCTTCGAGTAAAGGTAAGCTCCCATGCCGGCCACCGCATTGTGATAATAGGTTTCGTTTTCCAGGCACCAGTCGTTCCACTCTTGATAGGTTTTCCATACGCCCTGTCCCTTGTGTTGCGAATCGAGGTAACCCAGAGGATCGCTTTTCGTTTCAGAATCGAGCCCATAACCAAAGACCAACTGACGAGTGTTTTGGTCTCTTCTGATCCTGATCCAGCCCCTGTTTTCGAGTCGATCCAGCACCAGAATCTCCATTTTGTCCGGGAGATCCATCTGAGCCGAGATTTCGTCGTTGTTCTTGCGAACAAAAATCAAGCTGACACCTGGAATTCCCTTTAAGGCCTCAATCAAAGTTGGTTGATTCTTGCCTTTATTTTCTCCTCCTTGATACTGCATGATCTGCCGGAATGAGGGGCGTCGCGTCCAGGTGCTGGTTAATTTACCTTCTACACTCTGAAGGGAAGGCAAAAACAGTTCGGCATTGTTCCTGGCACCTCCCCCGTAGACAAGTCGTACATGCTGGTCAAAGAATTGCTGAACGGCGCGCCCTTCCGCTGCCCTATATCGAGGAATGGCTCTCAAATAGAGCCTGGCCAACTGATCAACCACCATTGGACGGTACTTTTCGGTTGCC
This sequence comes from Acidobacteria bacterium AH-259-O06, assembly GCA_027717865.1. GTDB lineage: Bacteria > Acidobacteriota > UBA6911 > RPQK01 > JADFOI01 > JALLOL01. The sequence goes on from JALLOM010000328.1 coordinate 3,527, forward strand.
CTATCAAACCTCGGATCAAAAACAAATCGCTTCATAAAGAACAGCCACCAGTACTTTTGACTTAGCTCCGCTCTTAAAGCCTCCTTCAATTCGTCAAAAAAGGCGTTACTCCAGGCC
>JALLOM010000329.1 GCA_027717865.1 Acidobacteria bacterium AH-259-O06
TCCCTCATACTGATAGTCACTCGCCTTGACTCCGTCAACCAACGCACTGACCGTGAACCCGAGATCCCGATTTGAAAGACCCAGCTCCGCAGACCTCTGGCGATGGGTTAAAACGCGGATTTCCGGGTTCCCCAAGTCCAATCCGGGAATAGGTCTGGCTTGAGCAGCCGGCATAACTCGTCGTAGTGTTCCGAAGGCCTCACTCCCCAATTCAATCAATCGCTCCAGATTGGGACCGGTGAACTCGATGTCGATGTTTCGCCCTTCGTCGATCCCCCGCTCAAAAATACTGGCCTGGCTGATCACAAAGATAGCTCCGGGAAGCTGAGCCCCTACGTCAAGAAAGTCTGGAATTAATTCTCGAATGCGCATTGGATCCCTGGCGCGTGCTCCCATGAAAGCTTGATTGGCGAGGGCCACGAAAAAGAAGGAGTGGATGCCTCCGCCCGGCTGGGCGACCGCCTCGGGGCTACCGGGAGTACTCTCCAACAAGTGAGAAAGTCCATCCACATAGGCTCTGCGCATCTCTGCGACCTGCTCCACGCTGTAGCCGGGAGGCGGGAGTAGTACCCCGAAGATGAAATTCTGATTGCCCACCGGGAGGTACTCTGTTTTGGGCATCAGGAGATAACTGAAACCAAGCGAGGCACTGGTGAGAAGAAGGACGAGTGCCAGCCGCCTCAGCGTTGAACGGTTGATCCAATTGACGGTCTGAACGACCGCTCCCTTGAAGATGCGGCCCGGATGAACTCCAATCCGGAAACGTGGAGGTGTCTGGGCTTTGTTATTTCGAGATAGGATTTTGGCCGACAATGAGGGTATGACCGTGATCGATACGATGAGACTGAAGGCCACTGCACAACTAATGGCGATGGCGATGTCACCAAAGAGCTGTCCGACTTCCTCCTCCATGAAGATCACGGGGAGGAACACAGCAATGGTGGTCAGAGTACTGGCCAGAACCGCTCCCCAAACTTCTCGGGTACCGTCATAGGCGGCTGCACGGCGCGATTTTCCAAGCTGACGGTGTCGGTAGATGTTTTCAAGCACCACGATCGAGTTGTCCACCACCATCCCGACCGCGAAAGCCAAACCTGCCAGGCTAATCACATTCAGCGTCCGTCCAGACCAGTACATCATCAGAAAGGCGCCGATCACACTGATGGGAATTGCAACCGAGATAACGAGCGTGGATGAAGCACTGCGCAAATAGAGGAGTAGCACCAGGATAGCCAAGGCTCCACCGATAAAAAGACTCTGCCGAACTAGATCGATGGCGCCCTCAATGTACTCCGTTTCGTCATAAGCCTCAACGAGTTCCAGTCCACGGGCGGCTAACAGGTCGGTGTTGAGACGTTCGACCGTCTTCCTTAAGCCGTCCATCACATCGAGGACGTTTGATCCCGGGGCACGCATGGCGTTGATTGCTATGACTTCTTTATCCAGCTCAAAAACCTGAGCTGTCGGTTTGCGAAAGCCCAGTTCGGCATGAGCTACATCTCTGAGATAGACTGGAACCCCATTGCGAACCGCTACAACGATGTTCTCGATATCTTCAGGTGACTGATACTCGCCCACCGTCCAGACGATGTAGCGCCGCTTCCCTTCCTCGAAATCTCCCCCACTGAAGTTTCGGTTCTCTCGGTCGAGGGCGGCACCGAGTTCATTGATTGTGACTCGACGGGCGGCGAGCTTCGCCGGATTAACAACAACGTGCATTTCATGGGGTCGGCCGCCGAAGAAGTTGGAATTGGCTACACCCGGAACCCGCTCTAGCTGGGGTTCGATAAAATCGTCGACGAAATCGTAGAGCGTGGAGATATTTCCTTCGAAACCGTTCTCTCTCCTAGGTCGAAGTACAAACCATGCAGTGGCACCTTCATCGGCGCTGCTGCTGGTAATGACAGGTTTCTCCGCTTCATCAGGATAGGAAGGGACTTGTTCCAGTCGATTGGCGACGCGTAGGAGTGCACTGTCGATCTCAGTACCTACCGGGAAGGTCAAAATCAGTGTACCCATACTGTCGCTGCTGGAACTTTCCATCTTGATGAGACCCTCGAGCGATTTCAGCTGCTCTTCCTGCTCATCGATAATTTCCCGCTCGACTTCCTGAGGGCTGGCTCCAGGCCAGAACGTCGTCACGATGATTTGCGGCTCCTGGACCTCGGGCGTCAACTGCACTGGAATTCGGATCAGGGCCAGCGTCCCAAATAGAATCAGTAGAAGGACTCCTACTGCTGTCGAAACCGGATAGCTGATCGATGAGCGGACAATTTTCATGGCGTTGAATACTCCAGCAGCTCGGCACTCACTTTCTGCCCGTCGTCCAGGCGTTCATTTCCCCGAGTAACAACTTTTTGTCCCTCCTGGATCGCCCCCTGAACTTCGACCCAAATTCCTACTCCGGTGCCGGTCTGAACCGTGGTCCGGCGGACTGAGTCGTCCTCATTCAGCACAAAAACAAACCGCTCCTCTCCTCGTGTAATGACTGCGTCTTTGGGGACAATGAGACTAGTATAGGAGTTACCAATCGGGAGGGTAACTGCTGCCAACATGCCGATTCCAATCCGGCCTTGCCGGTTCGGTATACTCAGCTTAATGGGAAACGTTCGCGCCTGTGAGTCGGCTCTAGGAATGATCGTCCGGACCACCCCTTTGATTTCCAGTCCTGGAAGAGCCTCGAAGGTGATCCGGGCTCGCGAGTGCAGCCTGAGCGCCCCAAAGTAACGCTCCGGCAGGTCCAACGCCACTTCTAATTCTTCCCGGGACAGCAGCTCCACCACCGCACCTCCTTCCTCCATCCACTCACCTACTTGAGTGTTTTCGCTCACGACCACCCCTCCATAAGGGGCCCGGATGGTGGTCCGGTCAATATCATCTTTAAGTTGTTCGATCTCAGCCCGAAGTCGTTCAACGCGTCCTTCCCAAGCATTGAATTCGAATAGGGCGTCGTCCAGCTGCTGTCGGCTGTAGACCCCTCGATCAAACAGGTCACGGGCGCGCTCGAGCGTTCGTTCGGCCAGCATCCTGTGAGCTTCGTCTTCCCTTAGCTGAGCCTCCTCCGCCCGCAGCCGAAGTTCAAAACTCCGGCGGCGAAGTTGTGCGAGAACCTGTCCCTGCTCGACCTCTTGCCCCTCTCGAACGGGGAATTCCTCGACCAGTCCCGCAATCTGGCTGGCGACCGTGCTCACGAGTTGCGACTGCACAGTGCCCGGCAGCTGGACCGATTGATTGATTCGGTGAGCACGGACCTGGGTGAAGCGAATCAAGGGAGCGTCCCCGTTCTGTCCCTCTGAGGAGACTACACTGAAAACCATCAACAGTGGGGAGACAAGAAACAAAACAAACATCAATATAATCCCGAAAACTTCTTCATGACAGAGTTCAAAGCAAACCCCACTATTCTACACGGCTTCGGCTCGGGATTCATTCCGTTCTAACGCGGGACATTGGAGCTATGTTAGGAAGAATCACCCCAACAGGCCAATCTGCGTATCATGCAAGGTTTGGTGAAATGGATGAAGGAGCACTCCCGAGAGGTCCCGGACTTGGATCAAAGTAAGCCCCTGCTGCTCCAGTTCGACCTACTCAGCGATGAGCAGATTCGAGCCGCATTCCGGTCGATGGATC
>JALLOM010000033.1 GCA_027717865.1 Acidobacteria bacterium AH-259-O06
GGGCTCAACTAAGAGTGATGCCACTCTCACCGAGGGAAGATATGGAAGCGAAGACCAGCACTGATGATGATCGGCGTCCCGAGTAACTCTACTGGCGTTGCTTGCACCGCGTAACGCCGGTTGAAGAGATTTCCCACAGATAAGAACACCTCCCATAGCTCTCCCAACGGCCGAGATACTGTCAGGTCCGTGACAAAGAAACTTCCCAGTTTCAACTGATTGAGATCATCGTCGAACCGAAGACTCTCAAAGCGGCCCTGGAGGCTCACGTTGGCCCACACTGGGTTCAGATAATCAAGTCCCAGAGTGGCTCGATGCTTGGGAACTTGTGGTATGCGGTTCCCCTCAATTTCCGGCCGAGCCGGGAAATCCTCGATCATGGCTTCGTCAAACAGGTAGTGGCCTCGTATCCTCCACCGTGGATTGAGGTGGTATACGATTTCCGTATCGATTCCTCGAATGCGCGACCGACCGAGATTCTGCCGCTGGCGAGTGATGAGGTTTTCCGTGGCAGAGATGGTCACGTTGGAAACGGGATCTTTCAGCCGGTTCCAAAAGCCCGTCACACGCCAGAAGAGCTTCTTGGTGATGACATAATTGAAACCCACTTCGGCACCCGTCAACCGTTCCGGGCCGAGGTTTTCATTTGCGTTCGTTTGTACATTGCCTACACGGAACGGGCGATACAGTTCATTCAGTGTGGGCGCTCTAAATCCCTGGTAGAAAGAGCCTCTCAGCGTGAAATGATCGGTGACGTGAAATGCCATGCCGGCCCGCGGCGTAACGGTCGTCTCCGCTGTGTCTGGGAAATCGGTTATTGTTGTTTTCTGTATGGTGTTGACAATCTCTGTGCGCGAGGCGCCGAAGTTCTTCCAGTAATCGATCCTGGCGCCGAGGACGAGGGTGAGCCGTGGCATCGGTGTTATCAAATCCTGGAAGAAAACCCCGGCGTATATCTGTTTGCCCTCGATAAGGCGATCGAGGATGTTGAGCCCCGCACGTGGACCACGGGGAATGAAGACATCCTCTTCGTTTTCGCCCTTGATCCACCGCGTGTCGGCGCCGACCGTGATCAGGTGAGTATCTGCGAAGCGCCGGAGCCACTGGGCATTCACTCCGATATCCTTGGAAGGTACCTCTTGTAGTAGAACGAGATTTTCGGAGGCGCGGGATTCGTCTGCTACGGCGGTGAAGCTGCTCTTAAACGTCTGAATGTGCGAGAAAAAGTTCACCCGCCAGTCACTCCCATCGGAGGTAAAAGCTCGCAGCCCGCCGCCAAGGTAGGTCTCGCGCGTGGAATTCTCTCGCAGAGGTGTCCCATTGTCCCGATCTTCGTCAAAGAAGCGACCGTTGTGGAACAAGGTAACATTCGGGGTGGGCGAATAATCCAGCCTCCAGTTAACCGTTTCGTGCCTGGAAGCGAAATCGGTATCGATAGGGCCCCGCTCCTCTTTCCGGACGAGTTTATACCCGCCTGTGCGGAACAAACTGCCACCCCCGGCGACACCAACCGGCCCAAATTTATGGCTCCCGAACAAGTCAAGATCCCCTGTCCCTCTCAGTCCTCCCTGGCCCTTGATGGCGATCGTCTTCCGCTCTGGCCTCCTGGTGATCACGTTGATCACTCCGGCCATGGCAGAACTCCCATACAGATTTGAGAGGCCTCCCTCGGCGACCTCGATCGTCTCGATCTGCGACTGCGGGATCTTGCTCCAATAGACCCAGTTACCGAACTGATCGTTGTGCGGTACACCATCGAGCATAACCAGCGTGCGGCTCACCCCACTGGCTCCGATCCCGCGCAGGGAGACCCCTTGTGTTGTCGGATGCGCCACCAGGCTGCTGGTACGACGGAACAGACTGAAACTGGGGACCCGTCTGAGCAGATCATCAACGGTCAAGGCGGCCGATCGCTCGATCTCCCGGCGGGTGAGCACCGAAACTTGACTTGGAACATCTCCCAGCTTTTGCTCCGATCGGGTCGCAGTGACCGTTATCGTCTCCGTCAAAGGAGCGAGAACCAATGTCAAGCTCACTTGAGTGGCTTCCCCTGCCCTCACCTCGACCGCTTGGGTGAGTCGTTTAAACCCTTCCAGCACTACGTGGATCTGGTATGTCCCAGGAGGTAGATCAGAAAATCTGAAGTGCCCCCCGGCATCGGAACGACCCCTCAGTTCAATGTCGTTTGGTTGTCCAAAAACGTTCACCGGCGCTCCCGCAACCGGATGACCATCGGGTGCGGTGATCGTTCCTTCAATCTTCCCTGCAGCCTGAATGTCTGGCTCGGTAGGGCTTCCCAGCACAGTGACAGCAACACTTCCTACCCATATCGAGGTCACAAATGCAGAGAACAGGAGCGGACCTGCTCTATTCTGCCCCCTGCATGTGATTCTTTCGGGCCAAAAATTCATAGCTGTGTATCCTGTTCTCAAGCTAACAAGCTTCTCAGTCTGGCACGATGTTAGGCAGCCGTGGGGGAACTCGAAATACGCCTTAGAGAGATCCCTCGGGAGAGTATCAGAAGAGGTCTACTCGACCAAGGTTCTGAATCGGACGATCTGGTTCACTGCGAAGCACTCCACCTCCCTTTTGGATATAAGTACCACAAGACGACTGTCCAATGTCCGCGTAGTTATTCCGTGAGACTTGACGAAGGGATTCTTGCCACAGCAACCGAGCGAGTCTCAGCTGAGTTGAATTTTACGTTGATACCTTTGCTTCGAAGGGCTATTATCCCTGTGGTTCCGGAGTTGTTCCTTGTTCAACAAGGCTGAGCTAAAACGCACCGGGGGTGGAGTGATTTCAACTCGGCGAACATTTCTCAATCACATTTCAGCTCTCCTATTCAGTGGGGCTATTCTTAGTGGGTTCCCTCTGCTTATATGTGCCAAGGGCTCCACAGAGGTGGCTTTACAAACAGATCGCCCCAATGTCTTGTTTATTCTCACAGATCAGTTTCGTTATGACGCTTTAGCGGCCAACGGAAACGCGAATGTCCACACTCCCGAACTGGATCGTCTGGCCAAAAAGGGAATTCGTTTTGAAAATTACTACTGTGCACAGGCGGTGTGTACGCCCTCTCGGGCCACTCTATTGACCGGGCGGTATCCCCATTCTCACGGCTTGCAGGACAACGTTTACGACATTAAAAGCGCCTTCGATCTGCCCCAGTACAAGCTTCGTCCTAACTTCCCCGAGCTCTTAAAACAAGCCGGATATCGAACCGGATACATCGGCAAATGGCACCTGGGCGATGAAAATCCCGATTTTTTTGATTACTGGAAGGGCTTTAACTCCCTGCTACCTCACTGGCTCGGCAAGCCACATGAATCCGCTTATCGGCCCGATGTGAACACCGAAAGCGCATTGAAGTTTCTTGCCGAAAATCGTTCTCGCGCATTTTTACTCTTCGTGTCGTACTATCCTCCTCACACGCCCTTCACCGCTCCCAAACGCTTTCACCAATATTACGAAGGGAAACAGCTCGAGCCCATGGAATATTACGCCGCGGTCAGTAATATCGATTGGAACGTAGGGCGACTCATCGACCAGCTGGACAAGCTCGCTCTCGATCGGCAAACCTTGGTCATCTTTACCACTGAGCACGGGGAGACATTCGGACAAAGGCCGGGCTCGCGGCACAAGAGGGTCAGTTACGATGAAAGTGCCCGAATCCCCTTGCTGATGAGCTTCCTCGGACGCCTTCCCGAAGGAGTGGTTTGGCGATCGGGAGTCAGCTCGGTGGACCTCATGCCAACAATCTTAGAAGTTGCCGGCCTGGAAACACCAGGGGAGGTTGAGGGGAAAAGTCTATACCAGAGGTTGCTGCGTGGAGAGGATGAGTGGGGGGATCCCATAGTCATTCAAAACATCACCCAGGCCAGCTTTGACGCATCCGAGGCAATCGAGCGGGCCATTCGCACGGAAAGGTGGAAACTCATTCTAAAGCAAATCGTCAAACGCCCTCAGGAACGGGTCAACGAGCTTTACAACATGAAAGACGACCCTTCCGAAAGTGTCAACCTGTTTGGCTCGATCGATCATCGCGAAATAGTGAAAGAGTTGGCTGAACAACTTATAGCCTGGGGCAAGCGCTTTAATGACCCAGTGTCAGTAGCCTTGGCCAAAGAATGTTTGGAGGGGCCCCATTAGGGGGAGCCACTCTCCTGGCTGCAGCCGACCCGTTGCCGGCTGCACGGGCTAGGTGAGCCGTTGGTTCGGTAGGGGTGAGCCGCGGTGGCTCACCCGAACCAAACATGCAGCGAGAACAGTTCGGGGGAGCCGCCGGCTTGCCCCGACTGACTTCTCGCGAAAAGCCCGTATGGCGAACAGAACGATCCTGAAAATGGGAGGGAAATATGCCAACTTTTAGCAAGATGCTTCGTAAGACGGTCTTGATTGTCGTATTGGGTTGCGCTCACATCCAAGCGGCGAAGATCGAGTGCGTTGCTGGTTGTGGTGAGGGTCCGCTCGGGGGCCCGGCTAAAGGAGCCAAACTGATCGAGCCTTTTGGAGTAGATTTCGACCAGCAGGGCAACTGGTACATCTGCCAGTACAAGGGGCAAAAAGTCAGCAAGGTCGATCCCAGAGGGATCATCACGCTTTTCGCTGGGACAGGAGAGAAGACCTACGGTGGGGATGGGGGACCCGCCCAATACGCGGAATTGAATGACCCGCACAGCCTGTACATCAAAGACAAACACATGTACGTGGCCGACACGCGCAACCACCGCGTCAGAAAGATTGATCTGAAGACCGGCATCATCACGACCATCGCCGGCACCGGTGAAGCCGGCTATTCGGGGGACGGTGGCCCCGCCAACCAGGCAAGGTTCAATGGAACTTTTGACCTTGCCCTGGATGCGGCGGGTGAGAAGCTTTATGTGGCCGACCTGAACAACCGGCGCGTCCGGCTAGTTGATCTGAAATCGGGTGACGTGACTACCGTTGCTGGAAACGGTACGCAAGGTGTCCCCAAAGACGGCGCCAACGCCGTCCGCAGCCCCTTGGTCGATCCCCGTGCCGTAACGCTTGACTCCAGCGGTAACCTCTACATTCTTTCGAGGCGGGGCAACGCGCTGCGCCTGGTGGACAAAAAAGGAAAGATCCGGACCGTCATCGGTCCTGGTGATATACGACCGGATATGAATGGGCCAAAGCATCTCTGTTTAGACTTGCAGGGCAATATAATTATCGCCGATTCGGAAAACCACCTGATCCGTCGGTATTCTCCTAAAGGTGGAAAAGTCGTGACCATAGCAGGAACAGGAGAAAAAGGTAATCGCCTGGTAGCGGACGATCCGCTCAAGACGCAGCTGAACCGTCCGCACGGCGTCTATGTACACCCGTCCGGTGCGCTGTATATTTCCGACAGTAACAACCACCGGGTGCTGAAGATGACCAGTTGGCAATAGCGAAGTGCTGGGAGCTGACCCGCTGACCTCCTGACCACCTGACCCATGCGCTCCGTGGGTAGTTGGTCAGGGGGTCAGGGGGTCAGGGAGTCAGCTGTCAGTTGTCTGTTGTCGTCTGTTGTTTTCCGCCCTGGTAGGATTTTCCATTGGTTAAACAAGCATTAAAGGAGGAATAATGGTGAACCTGCAGAGCTCCTCATCCTCAGGTCTTCAAGTGCGGGAAGACTTAGCTCAGAAGTACGCTGATCTTTTCGGCGACAAGAGCGTCAATGGTCGCACCGTCAAAGTGGAGGAGTTGATCGCAAAATTTACACACGAATTCAGCGAGGACTTTCGCCGCATCGCCAAGATGAGGCATGAATTTCTGAGCCGGCAGGGCGATGTTAGCGAAAAGTATGCATTCTTGCCTCTCGATCAAGAGATCTCCGACGCAGACGGAAACAAGTTGACTGTCGCCCAGATACGCCAAGGGATGCTCGATAACTTCTTCGGAAAAGAAAGTCCATTCCAATGGAAACTCAATGAGAGTATACCCATTCCCGATGAAGTGACTCGGCCCGGACTTCAGGGAACCGGTCCATTCGATGATCTCGGCATGGCCATGTCCGCGCTAAATGCCCGAACAGTCTCCTGGATGCCAGACTGGGAGGACGCAGGCAACGACTATGAAGACAAACTCTATTGCGCATGGAAAAACCTGAAAGAGCTTCTCGCCGGGGAGTGGGAGCGTCGAACCTACTTGCACCCACGCAAGAAAAAGGAGTACCAGATCACAGTGGGGCGGGAGTCATGGGCCACTCTGTTTATTCGTGTCCCGGGTCTGCATTTGAAGAATCGTCAGATGACACTGGACGGGAAACCGGTGCCCGCCACGATTCCGGGTCTGGTCCTGTATGCCTTGAATAATTACGACTCCCAGCGGCGCCATCAATCCGGAATCTATTACTACGTTCCCAAGGTCGAAACTCCAGAGGAAGCCCTTCTGGTTGCCAGACTTTTGAAAGCTCTGGAAGAGGCAATCGGTGTGCCCAGAGGGGCGATCAAGATTGAAATGCTGAACGAGAGAGCCCGATATACCGCACATCAAGAAGCCATTATGTGGGTATTGAGAGACTGGCTGGTCGGTCCCAACGTCGGCCGTTGGGATTACATCAATAGCCGCATCGAAATGGGACAGGACAACCCCCAGTTGGTTTTCCCCGACCCCCACACTGTGACCATGACGGCCCCCGCAATGACGGCTTACACCCGCAGGAACGCCTTGCTCACTGCACTGGTGAATGGCTTTCCGGTGGGCGGGATGACAGCCGTGATGAAGAACCCTAGGCAATCCAAACAGGTGAATGACAAGGCGGTGAGGTCAATTTGGTTCGACAAACTCCGGGAGAGGCTGACCGGGCTGTTTCTTATCGAGGGCAAACTGTTCGACACTTACCGGCAAAGTTGGGTGGCCACGACGGAAGATGAATACGTCCGGGCAGGAGAGAAACCGCTCATTGCCAAGTTCACTGGGGGCGAGAGCGGTGAATTACAGAATTTGGTCGATCAAGCCACCGATGAGGAGCGCGGATTTTTGGAGAACCTGGGTCTTTTGAAAGACGGGAAAATCAATCCCTATCCCGTTTCCAAGGAGGATCTCACGGTTGAGAATCTCTTCTCCGACAGGGCCTGGAGCGAGCTCTTCGATGTCCCCAAGGGAGGCATCACAGAAGAGGGACTTCGCTATGCGATTTACATGGCTACCGAGTATATGTTCCAGCAGCTCAATGGCAACAATGCCGCTGCCATTGACGATTACCTGAGCGGTACCCGTCTAATGAATGACTTTGCCACCTATGAGATTTTCTGGCACTGGTTGTGGACTACCCTTCATCACCAGGTCGAGCTGACTGAGGATGGGAAAACCACCAAGAAAGGAGAACGAGTCACCGAAAGGCTCATGTCCCGGCTTTTGGACCAGAGATGGAAAACGGTTGAGGAGTATTTTGCCCAGCAGGATCGGCAAGGGATCGTAAGCCGTTTTGATCGGAGCAAAGCGCCTTTGGTCATGGACATGCTGCGGCGACAGCTCCTTCATCCCCGGTGGATCATGTATGGCTCCAGGGTCCTCCTGTCCATCATAGAATCCGACGAAGAGGAGCGAGAGCAAATTCTAGCCGCCGTCTTTAGTCCTTCTCGCGAGGATGTCGTCGGCAAAGTGGAAGCCGGAGAGCTTCCTGAAAAGGTATTGTCCGCCTACGATTACGTCTACGACACGTCTCAGGAATGACGGTACTCTCTATTTCCTAAGCTCGAATCCCTTCCAGCTGATCTCCCACTCACCCCCTGCGGGATATTTCTTCCATTCCCAAAAGAATCCTCCCGGGATTCTCTCTCTCCTCAACCCGGCCTCTTTAATGATTTCCCTGATGCGGTTGAGTTTGGTCCGCATGTATCCAGCGCTATCAAAAAGGATGACTCCGTCTAGGGCGAGGTCGAGATAAAAAGAGGGGAATCCGCTTTCAAACTCTCTCTGTGTCTTGGCAAGAAAGGAGACGCCTCCCTCCAGCTCCTCATCACACAATTTCCGCAAATGGGGGTAACGTCTCATGGGCGAAGCGGGCAGAGAACGGGCCAAAACAAAGATATCCCAGTCCCTCGCGCCGTGGGTCGCTCCCCGAGCATGCGAACCAAAGAGCACTACAGCAATCAGGTTTCCACCCAACCCCTCTCGGAGGTTTTCTACCAGAGGCCGTAAGGCCCCTTTTAGTTTTTTCTCTTTCGTGGCCATTTTTCGACTATCCCAAAGGCGACATCATGAGCCCCGCGCGCCAGACTCACTGCCTCCTCTGCACTCTCCCGATCAAAGAGTTCCCACGGCGTGCGGTACTGGCTCTCATCGCCGTAATCGGTTCGAATATGTTCTTCAAACCCCAATTTGTCGGCGATCTCTCCAAGTGTAGCTATTTCCTTATTCAAACTCTTTAGCCGAGCATCTTTCAACAATTTTGACAATGCCGTTTTTAGCCGATGGACTTTTGGAATCGGACCGCGCATTGCAATAACAGCCTTAGCAGCGTTTTCGACGGCCATCTGAGCATTATCGACGCACGAGCGCCAGCGCGAGAGCTGAAGGTCCTCTTCGGCTTCCCTGAGAAAACCCGCTGCTAATTTCAGGCGAAACTCTGCATCTCGCTTGGGATTCATGCATGGATTCCCTTCTACACTAATTCCCTGAGCTGGCGTGATTATCTCCTACCGGGAAGGAAGCGACAAGGCTTGGGTGCCCACCTCGAGTTAACCCATCACACTTCCAGGCCACCGATAAGAGCCAGGTTTGACGGTCAATAGCAGTGGAGCCTTTTCCTGAACCTCCATGGAGACGACGCCAGGGGCTAACTCCCGGATGACTCTCAATCGTTTCCATCCCGAGTGCCGCACTAGTGCTGACGCAGTTGCACCTCCCTCGACACAAATATGATCCACAGACCTGCGGCTCAAGACCTGCTCAATCAGTTGGACTAAGCGGCTGGTCAAGACCGGCGGTAAGTTTGGGTCTTGAGAAAATGGGCGGTCGATCGTCACCAGGACCCGGGGGTTCGTCTCAAGCGCTGCCAGGGTGTCATCAGCCCACGTCTTGATCAGTTTTTTAGCTTCGACATTAATGTTGAGAAGACCAGCAGGCATCCTGAGGAGGGGGATACCCTTCTGTTCAAACTCCCGGGTGACTGAACGGCTGTAGGAAGAGGGCCTACCACAGACAAAAAGAGTGCTGGAGTGTCGGCAGCGTTCCGGATCCAAAGCCAGGGGATCGGATAGATGTTCTGCACACTCGGGCGGGGTTGTCTTTCCTCTGGAGAGGCCGAGTTTTGTCTCTAGTAAATTGGAAAAAAATTCGGCGGCGCCTCCGGGCAGCGTCTGATTGTCCAATCGTTTGACCCAGGCATTTAAATCCGCCTCACATGCTGCCTCCCCTATGACAATTCCCCGCGCGGGCAGGGGATCCCCGGATTGCAGAACGTAAAGCGGCAGAGATTTGGTTGATGGCAAGATCTTGAGAACCTTTGAGGAGCGTATGGGAGATTGTGGATCTTTGCCAAAATCCGTTTCATGAATGGGTTTTCCCTTTATAAAGTAATGTCCCTGACGAATGATCCGACCAAGCCCGGGATTAGCCGGAACCAGCAGTGCTCGAGGTAAATCTAAGTTCTTCAATATGGCCTGCACCTCAGCCAGCAGCGGGCCGCGTAAAACGGAGTCGATCTTCTTGTAGATCCATCTGATTGGAGTTTTCACCAGTTGTCTCATGACGTCTTCCACGTGGAAGGCCGCTTCATTCGGCGCGCAAGAGCGGGTGTCGGTATCGATTGCGACCAGATCGGCGCTGGAACTTAAATTCGGCTCAGTTTGAGCTTCCGCCAGAAGCCGGTAGCGAAGAGCAACGCCACACAACTCGGCTGCCCCCGTGAAATCGTCGGCAATGACTACAATCATGGGTTGTAATCTGTCTTTGGACAATGTAGGGGCGAGCCGCCGGCTCGCCCGAACTGAACATTTAGCGACAATGGTTCGGGCGGGCCACCGGCTCGCCCCTACATTTTGCTAACTTCGCTGCCCATAACACCGCCTGCACCATACTTTCTGGTCTGGCTCGCCCAGTCCAGGCGATATCGAAGGCCGTACCGTGGTCTACCGAGGTGCGGATAATCGGTAGCCCCAGCGTGATGTTCACCCCTTTATCAAAGGCCAGCATCTTGAAGGGAATGTGACCTTGGTCGTGGTACATGCACACCAGGGCATCCCACTGGCGTCGCCGTTCGGGTAAAAATGCTGCGTCGGGGGGAAGCGGACCCACCACCTCAATGCCCTTTGCGCGGGCCTCCTCAATGGCGGGCTCGATTAGTCGCTGTTCCTCTTGAAAGCCAAAAAGACCCCCCTCTCCAGCGTGTGGATTCAGGCCACACACGGCAATTTTGGCTACTTTGCCCCGGAGACGAACCACCGCCTCGGCGGTCAGTTCGATCACTTCCCGTATGCGGGCCGACGTCAGTTTCCTAGGGACTTCGGCATAACCGATATGAGTGGTCACGAAACTGACAATCATTTCATCAGAGACGAGCATCATGCAGACACGTTTGGCGCCAGTCAGTGCTGCCAAGAATTCGGTGTGCCCAGGGTAGGGAACCTTTGCCAACTGCAGTGCTTCCTTGTGGATCGGTGCGGTGGCAATGGCTGCGACTTCACCGGCCAGCGCTGCCTGGACGCTGGCCTCGATGTAGGTAGAGGCCGCGCGCCCGCAGGCCTCATCGACCTCGCCTGGGCGTACGGCCGAAGCGTCAACTGCCCTACAGTCGACAACAGTAGACCTAGATAGTTCGTGGTCTTTTTCCCATTGAGCACGCGTGGTGCACTGCGAGGGTTCGGGCAGATGACAGCACTTGGCTACTCGGCTTAAAATCCCTGCGTCACCGAAGACGACCGGGACACACTCGGCAAGAATGGAAGCATCTTCCAATATGCGCAAGCAAAGTTCAGGACCAATGCCCGCCGGGTCACCCATAGTGACGGCAACTCTGGGAACCTGTTTATGTCTTGTAGCCATGGCTTATTCGTCCCACGGAATGCGGCCTATGTTGGCAAAGCCGATGGCAAAAGACAATAGCGATGAGCTGTGAGTTATTGAGTTGGGGTAGGCGCGAGGTGAAGCTGAAGAAAGCGGAAGGCAAACCCACGACCGTAGGAACGCGAACCAGCAGAGAGGCCGGGACAGGTGCTGTTCGGGCGTCAGAGCGGCATTGGCGGGCCTCAACGCGACCCCTGGGCGGAACGATCGTTATTGCTGCCTCTGCGCTCTGAGAAAATGGGGAAACTCCAGTGACGTCAGTGACGTAAATGTGTGTTGAATGTTGCAAGACTAACGAGTATATTGTCGCGGAGGAGTCCCAAATCGGAAATCCCTCTCAAATTCGAAATCCTCGTTGAGAAGGGGCGGTGTATGTTAGACCATCGGACAGCGCGGATCTTCTGGTGCCTGGCGGGTTTGTTGGCGGCCGGCGGCTTTATGTGTACGTTGGAAGCGCAGCAACAATCCAGGGATGCACCGGTGCCGCATCGCGCCCTCGTCAACAAGTATTGCTTTTTCTGCCACAACGACAGCCTGAAAACGGCGGGACTCGCGCTCGACACGATCAGCGCGCACGCCGTGGACGAAAACCCGGAGATATGGGAGAAGGTCGTCCGGAAACTTCGCGGACGTCAGATGCCGCCGCTCGGGATGCCTCGGCCGGATCAAGCCACCTACGACGCCGCTGTCTTATCCTTGGAGACGTCGCTCGACCGCGCGGCCGCGGCTGAGCCCAATCCCGGCCGAACGGATACGTTCCGGCGGCTCAACCAAACCGAATACCAGAACGCCATCCGCGACCTTCTTGCGCTGAATGTCGATGTCGCCTCGCTGTTGCCGAGCGACCAGTCCAGTTATGGCTTTGATAATGTGACGGTCGGAGATCTCTCCCCGACATTATTGGACCGCTATATATCAGCGGCGGAGAAGATCAGCCGGCTAGCGGTCGGGCGCCCCGGCCGTTCTCCAGGCGGCGATACCATCCGGATTCGACCGGACCTCACCCAAGAGGAGCACTTCGACAGGCTTCCGGTCGGCACCCGCGGCGGAGCACTGGTTCCCTATACGTTCCCGCAAGACGGCGAGTACGAGATCAAGATTCGGCTGGCGCGAGACCGCAACGAGCACGTCGAGGGCTTGAGCGAGCCCCACGAGTTGGAGCTGTTGTTGGATAGGGAGCGGGTGCAGTTGTTCACGGTGAAGCCGGCCCCGCTAAGAAAAGAGAATTCTTTACAATATCAGCCATCCCAGCAAAATCTAGACGGCCACCTCAAGATCCGCCTTCCGGTGAAAGCCGGTCCGCACACGCTCGGCGTGACATTTCTGAAGAAGCCTTCGGCGCTGCTGGAAACCGAACGTCAGCCCTACCAGGCACACTTTAATTACTACCGGCATCCCCGAATCCAGCCGGCAATATACTCGATCTCGATCATCGGTCCCTATGCGGCAAAGGGTCCCGGGGACACGCCCAGCCGCCGCCGGATTTTTGTGTGCGGGCCCGTGAACCCGGGCGAGGAAGAAGGCTGCGCCAAACGCATCCTGGCGACGCTGATGCGCAGGGCCTATCGGCGACCCGTTACCGATGCGGACCTTCAAAAACCGTTTGAGCTCTACCGGGAAGCGCGGGCGGAGGGAGGCTTTGAGGCGGGCATCGAAATGGCCTTAGCCGCGGTCCTGGTGAGTCCCGAGTTCCTGTTCCGCATCGAACAAGACCCTGCCGGCCTCGCGTCGAATACGGCCTATCGTATCAGCGATCTGGAGCTGGCGTCCCGCCTGTCCTTTTTCCTGTGGAGCAGTATTCCGGACGACGAGCTGCTCGATGCGGCCATCAGGGGGGAGCTCAAACCCGCGGTGCTCGAACAACAGGTGCGGCGAATGCTGGCGGACTCTCGTTCGCGGAACTTGGTGACCAACTTTGCCTCGCAGTGGCTGCACTTACGCAATCTGGCATCGATGACTCCGGACATGCGTATATTTCCGGACTTCGATGACAATCTTCGGCAAGCCTTTCGGCAGGAAACGGAACTCTTTTTCGAAAGCATCATGCGCGACGATCGTAGTGTGCTCGACCTGCTGAGAGCGAACTACACGTTCGTGAACGAACGCCTCGCCAAACATTACGGCATCCCACATGTGTACGGCAGCCGCTTCCGTCGTGTCACGCTTGGCGAGGACGACACGCGAGGCGGGCTGTTTCGCCACGCAAGCATTCTGACGGTGACTTCTTATCCCACCCGGACCTCGCCGGTGATTCGCGGCAAGTGGATCCTCGAGAATATTCTCGGCGTGCCTCCACCCCCGCAGCCCCCGGACGTGCCGGACTTGGAAGAGAAAAGCAGTGACGGAAAGGTTCTGTCCATGCGGGAACGCCTGGCCAAGCACCGCGACAATCCGGCCTGCGCCAGCTGCCATAATCTCATGGACCCGGTCGGCTTTGCTCTCGAAAACTACGACGCGATCGGGCGCTGGAGAACCGTCGAGGGGGGGATGCCGGTCGATGCCTCTGGCAAGCTTTTCGACGGCACCAAGTTTGGCGGTATTGCCGAACTCCAGAACGCTCTGCTGGCTCGCCCCGAGCTGTTTGTCAACACAGTTGCTGAAAAGCTTCTGACTTTCGCTACAGGCCGGGGAGTCGAGTACTACGACGCCCCAGCCATCCGCAAAATCGTCCGGGAGGCGCGGGCGGAGGATTTCCGCTTCTCTTCGTTTATCCTGGGAATAGTTAACAGCAAACCTTTTCAGATGAGGAGATCACTATGATTATCTCGAAGAAGGCATTACCTCGCCGGACCTTCCTGCGGGGCATGGGCGCCACCCTGGCGCTGCCCTTGCTGGATGCGATGGTTCCCTCCATGACCGCCCTGGCCGCGACGCCGGCCAGTCCGGTGCGTCGCTTGGGTTTTGTCTACGTTCCGATGGGATCCGACATCTCCCGTTGGACGCCTCCAGGCGAGGGCGGCACCCTCACCGAGCTTTCTCCTACCCTCAGCCCGCTGGCCCCGGTGGTGGATCAGCTCACGGTTATCAGTAACCTGGAGTTGAAGAACGCCTATCCCGGCACCCATGCGACCTCCAACGCCGCCTTCCTGAGCGCGGCCAAGGCGAAGTGGACCGAAAGCACCGACTACTACTTGGGAACGACGGTCGATCAAATCGCTGCCAAGCAGATCGGCCAGGAAACGCAGTTACCATCGCTGGAGTTGGCCATGGATTTGATGGAGATGGTCGGTCAGTGCGACAACGGCTATGCGTGCGTCTACCAGAACAATCTTTCGTGGTCGTCGCCGACGACGCCGCTTCCGGCTGAGGCTCACCCGCGGATCGTTTTTGAGAGCCTGTTCGGCGAGGGAGGCAGCGCAGAAGACCGGCGCGCCGCACTGAGGAGAAGGGCCAGCCTTCTCGATTGGGTGAGTGAAGATATCTCTCGCCTTCAGAGGAAGCTCGGCCCAGGCGATCGCACCAAGGTCAGCCAGTATCTAGATACCGTCCGCGAGGTGGAGCGCCGCATTCAGAAGGCCGAGGCCGACACGGCGGACAACCCGCTACCGGATCTGGATCGCCCGCTCGGCGTACCGGCCGCCTACGCCGACCACGCACGGTTGATGTTCGACTTGCAGGTGTTGGCTCTCCAGGGTGATGTCACCAGGGTGATTACGTTTCAACTCGCTCGCGAAACAAGCACGCGAACTTATCCCGAGATCGGCGTTTCCGATCCGCATCACCCCCTCACGCATCACGGTAACGATGCGGAAAAGATTGCGAAGGTGGCCAAGATCAATCAGTTCCACGTGTCGTTGTTCGCCTATTTCCTCGAGAAGCTGAAGTCCACGCCGGAAGGCAACGGCTCCCTGCTAGACCATTCGATCTACCTGTATGGCAGCGGGATGGGCAATCCCAACGTGCATGACCACGTGAACCTGCCCATTCTTGTCGCCGGCGGCGGAGCAGGCAAGGTCAAGGGGGGGCGTCACATCAAGTATGCAGAACCGACGCCGATGGCCAATCTTCACCTGACGTTGCTCGACAGTGTGGGAGGCCATCTCGACTCCTTCGCCGATAGCACGGGAAAGATCGACACACTGCGCAAACCGATTTCTCTGACAGAATGAGCAGCCAACTATGATGTACCTAAGGCCGTTCGGCAAATGGCTGATGGTTCCGATGCTTTCCATGGCAACGCTTATCGCGGCCGGCTCTGACGCGCCGCTGGCGGATGCGGCGGAAAGGATGGATCGGGCGAGCATTCGCACTCTGCTGCAACAGCCAATCGACGTGAACGCACCCCAGGTCGATGGGATGACGGCGCTGCACTGGGCGGCGTACCAGGACGATCTGGAAACAGTGGAACTGTTGGTGCGCGCTGGTGCCGACGTGAAAGCTGCGAACCGGTATGGCGTGACGCCACTCTCGCTGGCCTGCACGAATGCAAACGTCGCCATGGTCGAGCGGCTGCTGGATGCCGGGGCTGACCCCAACACCGCGCTTCGCGGAGGGGAAACCGCTTTGATGACCGCCACGCGCACGGGCAAGGTCGGGACTGTGAAGGCGCTGCTAGCCCGGGGAGCCGGCGTTCACAGCAAGGTGCGCGGACAGACGGCCCTGATGTGGGCGGCGGCGGAAGGTTACGCGGAGGTTGTGGAGGAACTCATCAAGGCCGGAGCGGATTTCCGTACCCCATTGGACTCCGGGTTTACGCCTCTGTTGTTTGCTGTGAGGGAAGGCCGGATCGACGTTGTGCGGGCCCTGCTGAAGGCGGGGGCGGACGTGAACGAGACCATACACCGGAAGGATCCCAAGCAGGGGCGTGGCTACGGAGGGCGCCTGCCCCGGGTTGGCACCAGTGCGTTGCTCTTGGCGGTCACGAACGCTCACTTCGAACTGGCGGCAACTCTGCTGGACGCCGGCGCGGATCCGAATGCCGACCTGCCGGGTTACACGGCCCTGCACGCCATTACGCGGGTCCGCAAACCGGGTGTCGGTGATAACGATCCAGCTCCCCAGGGGTCCGGAAACATGAGCAGTATCGAGTTCGTCAAGAAGCTTGCGGCGCATGGAGCGGACTTGAACGCGAGGATGACGAAGCGGGTGAGATTGGGCAATACACGTCTGAATGAGTTCGGGGCGACACCTTTCCTGCTGGCTGCCCAAACCGCGGACGCCGAGTTGATGAGGACGCTGGCCGAGTTAGGCGCCGATCCGCTGCTGCCAAATGCAGACAACAGCACGCCTCTGATGGTGGCGGCCGGACTCCCAACGCGTTCTCCCGGCGAGGACGCCGGAACAGAGAGCGAAGTGTTGGAGGCGGTGCAAGTGGCATTGGATCTCGGCGGCGACGTGAATGCGGTCGATGACAACGGTGAAACCGCCATGCATGGCGCAGCCTACAAGAACCTCCCTAAGGTCGTGCAGTTTCTCGCCGACAAGGGCGCCAAGATCGAAATCTGGAATCAGAAAAACAAGTACGGATGGACGCCGTTAGTGATCGCCGAGGGTTACAGACACGGGAACTTTAAACCTTCGCCCGTGACAGTGGCCGCGCTTCATCGAGTGATGATCGCCGCAGGCGTATCTCCGCCGACAGAACCTGAAAAGTCAGAGAACCTGACCCCATACTAGGCCGTTCGCCGGCGGCGGCCGCAGCTATTAGGCCTCCTATCGCCCCGATGCGGGTTTCAACACCTCGCCGCTCCCTTCCTCCTCCCCGCCGAAAACCGG
>JALLOM010000330.1 GCA_027717865.1 Acidobacteria bacterium AH-259-O06
GGTGGATTTGGGTGGTCGCGGTTACAATACGGTTACAGTTACAGCCAAAATTGTTTGATCCTAGCCGTTGGGTTATGAGCCTACACGGGTATTGGCCCGTCTTTTCTGCTCAATCATTTACGTCCGTCCTGTTACCTAGTTTTTCCTGTTGTTCGGGCGATTCTGTGGTAGAAATGTGGTAGAAAATCAGGCTTGAATGATGAGACGGTTCCTTGTGTTGTTTCTCCAAGGTTTATGGTAGAAAGGATGGATGGGGCTGTTCTAGCCACCATATGGAGCCTGATCTTACGGTCACTCCCCCGTCGGCACCAGGCGCTTGAGTTCTCAAACCAGTTGAGGATTGACGTTTGCCACATCACTGTTCGGCGTCAGCCGATTGTGGGGGGCGCAGCTTCTCCGGGTCGAACACCCAGCCGCCCTTGATCACCCGCCAGATGCTCTGGGTGTTCCGGATGTCTTCGAGGGGATTCTTGTCCAGTAAGACTATGTCGGCCAGCTTGCCCGGCTCGAGCGTTCCCAGATCGTCTCCCGCTCCGACTACGCGTGCGGCCTGTTGAGTGGCGATGCGTAGTGTCTCAAGCGGCGGTATTCCGGCTCGGACAAAATGTTCCAACTCCCAGTGAAGGTGAGAGCCAAAGAAAATCCCGGTGTTGCCGGCCCCGGTCCCCACCAGAAGCTTCACGCCCCGCTGATGGGCTTCCCGGACAGTTTCCAGCTGGAGGATCCAGCGGCCACGTAGCTCGTTCTCCCCAATAGCTCGAAGGCCATCAAAGTAACTGAAAGTTTGTGCATTGCGAATTGACCAGTCAGGAGTAAAAGCCCTCAGTTTCTTATCATCCAGACGCTCAGGCTCATCCCGAAGCAACACGAAATTGCCTCTCGTAACTATGGTCGGATCCCAATAGGTGCCCGCTGCAGCTAACAGCTGAAGGACATCATCGTTGAGTCTCCCGGGAGTGGTTGTGTGTTCGAGGCAAGCATAGCCGAGTGTCACGGACTTGATGATCACCTCAATCCCCTTGAAACCATAACCTACCAGAGGGAGTTGGTGACGGCGTCCTTCTTCTGCCACCACTCGCAATAGAGGCCATGACGACCGTGCCCCGTAAGTAGCCTTAAGCACGTGTATTCCCCAATTCTTCCACCGCCTCACAGCAGTACGGGCATCGTCCTCGCTGTTAATCTGCAAATGCCACTTATGCGTCCGTCCCGAAAAAATGTAACGGGGAACAGGTTCGCTTGTTTCTCCAAGAGCTACCAGCGCACTGAGCCAAGGGAGCCAGCCGCCGAGGTCGCGCACCGAGGTGACGCCGTAGGCTAGGAAGGCCGCCTGATTAGCCCACGATCCGTGCACGTGCATATCGAACAGCCCGGGGATGGCGAATCGACCATTCCCGTTGACAACGACCACCTCCTCTGGGATCGCTTCGAGTTCCTCGGACCCCATCCAACGGATTCGACCTTTCTGTATCAGAAGAGACGTCTCTGGTCCGAACGCTCCTGCGGCAAAATCAAGGACTCGAATATCGCGTAACAGAATAGGTGGGGGCAGGGGGCGCTCCACTTCTAGTCGAATCGCTATCTGCTCTCGTTCACCGTCTGCAAGTGGATGACGCCATACGCGGCGACCAGCCGAATAGACTAAGGCTGTGCCGTCAGGTGTAAAGGCAAAGGTAAGCCCTCCTTCGGAACTGAGCCGACGGGCATCCTCTTCTTTCAACGGGTGCTGACCCACCGGTGCGACCCAGATTTCATCGTTTCGTCGGAATGCTACCCACCTTCCGTGAGGGGAAAGCAGCGCGTCGTGCAGCGGTCCCTCCAGGCGGGTCATGGTCTCGGGATCTTTCCGTTCCAACAAGGAAAGCCGGTACAGCGACCCTTTGCCATCAGGATTGGAGGAAAAATAGATCCAGCGCCCGTCACCAGAGAAGTGCGCGCGAGCCGCCCTGTCCCCAGTGGTCTGCCCCAGCCTTTTTCTGGCGCCGTCTCTGACATCTATAGCTGAGAAATTTCTCTGGCCGAAGACTACTTGCCGACCATCGGGACTCCAGCTCGGATACCACAACCAGCAGCAACCTGTCGAAAACAAGGTCCGCGTCTCGAGACTTTCCAAGTCGAGGAGTCTCAGCTCCTGTTTGCCGTCCTTCACATAAGAAAAGGCAAGTTGACGCCCATCCGGAGAAAAGGCGGGGTGCTCGAGGCGGGCGCTTCGTTCAAGAAGCCGGCGCGTCTGTCCGGAATTGAGATTTTGCTCCCAGAGGGAGCTTTCCGCCACAAAGACCAGGGTTTTACCATCTGGTGAGATTCGCGGGTCACGAATCACGCGCGGTTGTGTGGAACTTCCCGCCGTCATGAAACGTATTTTGCGCGGCTCAATGGGTTCTTCG
The DNA here is from genome assembly GCA_027717865.1 of Acidobacteria bacterium AH-259-O06. Classification (GTDB taxonomy): domain Bacteria; phylum Acidobacteriota; class UBA6911; order RPQK01; family JADFOI01; genus JALLOL01. Next base: position 2,388 of record JALLOM010000330.1, read on the forward strand.
ATTTCCAAGGTCACCGAAGCCCTAAGGGGAATTGGCTCTTGCACGCCGTCGCGAAGTGAGATTCTCCAGATGCGACCTGACTGGCCCAGATATAGGTTTTGGTTATCAGTCGTGACAGCAAAGCGCGGAGCCCAACCCCAGGGTCTCGACAAGCGAAAGATTAGCCTTTCTGATCCCTGGCTCAGTGGAAGAAACATTAGATCCTCGGTCGGTCGCGTGTACCACCGGGGGAGCGGATGGAAACGGCGAGCGTAGAATCCATCCCCGGTGGGACTGGGCACTACAGGCGCGACATAACCTTGTAGGCTGCGCAGGGTTGATACCGCATCTTTGCCATCAATGATCTCGATCCTCGTGCGGGCATCACGAACGCGGGCATCACGAACTCCACGTGCCGGATCAAGTTCCAGATCGATCTTGCTATAGGCTAGGCGTCCGTCCAGCAAAAAGAAGAGGGAAGCGATCACCTGAGGGGATCCTACCAAGGTGGCCAACTCCTGCCCACCTACAGTGACGTGTTTGATAACACTCGGGATCGTGTCTGGAATTGCAAAGCCAGGCATCTGTAGTTCGGGCCATGCTTCACGCATCAAATTCAGATAAATGATTCGCTCCCCGTCTGGACTCCAAACCGGTCTTGCAACCCATGATTCATGGGTCAGCTGCTTAATCTCTCCTGTCGATAGATCCAGCATGAATAGGTTGCCTTCACTGCCGTCCCGATCCGAGACGAAGGCGACTTGAAGACCGTCCGGCGAGAACACAGGCTGGCTGTCATAGCAAGGTCCAAACGTGAGCTGCTCTGCTTCGCCACCTTCCACTTGCAGACGGAACAAATGGCCCAGCATGGTGAAGATCAGCCACCGGCCATCGGGCGAAAGGGCCACGTCGGCGCGGGTGACCTCGGTGGTTTCAAATTCAATCGTGCGCGCGGCTGCCGTAGGGCCAGCCAAGACGAGCAGCAGCGAACAGAGTAAGGTCGGAAACAAAGTTGTTTTCATCGGTGATACCCTCCAATTGCAGTTCCTTGATTGATCATGGCTGACATGCCCTGGCAAGCACGAAGCTCACCGGATGTAGTAAAACAAATACTCTCAGTGTCATGCCGACCTCCAATTGTGCCTATGTTACGCCTTAATGGGTTAGAAGGAAATATCAACTGTTTTATGTGAAATGCAAAAGACAGAAGGGGCTGTTCTGCCTACCATACTGAAGGCCGATACTCAGT
>JALLOM010000331.1 GCA_027717865.1 Acidobacteria bacterium AH-259-O06
CTTTAGAATCACCGGCTTTATAACCTCAGTTGACCTTTCGATCAACCTCGTGGCCAGTTTTTCTTGGACCGCTTGGGACCGCTACTCATTCTATTCTTATGCGGAGCTTTGTCAAGATTTTTTTTGATTTTTTTTGCTACCGACAGATTTTTTTACGCGCGCATCCATGATTCTCCCCCAAAGAGGGCACAGAGGATCCTTCCACACCAGCCTTTGCCAGCCTTTGCCAATTTCCATTGCCTTTACCCCCCGAAAGTTCTAGCATCTGAAAAGAAGTGGTCAAACAGATCAAAACAGTTATGAAGTTATCAACCGTCCTGACTTGTGGCCTTGCAATTTTGGTATCCATCCAGATCTTCGCTGCCGAAAGTACGGAAAAACTCTGGGTTGTTTACCAAGGCGAGGAAGGCCCTGGCAAAGGCAAACATATCGTTTTTGTGAGTGGTGACGAGGAGTACCGCTCCGAGGAAGCGCTCCCCATGCTGGCAAAGATCCTGGCTGTGCGCCACGGATTTAATTGCACTGTACTTTTCGCCATTGATCCCGAAACAGGGAGAATTGATCCCAATAATCAGACTAACATTTCGGGTCTGCACCATCTTCAAACCGCGGATCTGATGGTACTCTTCACACGCTTTCGCGAACTCCCCGATCAACAGATGAAGTACGTCGTTGATTACACGAATTCGGGTAAGCCGATCGTGGGGCTCAGGACTGCGACGCACCCTTTTAGATACACGAGAAATAAAACAAGTCCCTACGCCAAATACAGTTTCAATAACAAGGATTATGAGGGCGGTTACGGGCGCCAAGTCTTAGGAGAGACCTGGGTAAACCACCATGGTCGTCACAAAGGAGAAAGCACTCGCGGCCTCATTAATGGAACCATGCAGGATCATCCTATTCTGAGAGGTGTCGAAGACATCTGGGGACCGACTGATGTGTATGGCATCAGAAATCTGACGGGTGCTGCCAAGGTGCTGGTCTATGGGCAGGTCTTGGCCGGGATGAATCCGACGGACCAGCCCAATTATGACAAATCAGTTATGCCGGTGGCCTGGATTAAGCACTACAGCGGTGAGACAGGTAAGATATCCCGTATATTTTGCACCACAATGGGCGCTTCAGTCGATCTGAAGAGTGAAGGCCTCCGCCGTCTTCTGGTGAATGCCTGCTACTGGGCCACAGGAATGGAAGACCACATTCCCGAAGAGAGTAACGTTGCTTATGTGGGTGAATACGATCCCACTTTCTATGGATTCGGTGGATTTAAGCGAGGAATGAAACCCTTGGACTTCCAACTTCAGTAACTCTGATTCACAAGGATTCGTTACCGCAAAGGAGTACGTTTTGAGATTGCGCCTCACTTTTTTGGTGATTCTCACAGTTTTTACCTTTCCTACGCTTGCCATTTTGCAGTTCCAATCGCCTGGGCCCACGCAGGAAGGCTATCTTCTGCCCAACGGCTGGCGAATTACGCCCGTCGGTGAAGTAGTTCATATGGAAGACTTGATTCTGAATATTGTCCCCACTCCTGACAACCGCGCTGTGGTCGCACTACACAGTGGGTACAACCCACATGGCTTGGTGGTGATTGATGGCAAGACTGATGAAGCGGTTCAGCGCATTCCCTTACCGACCTCCTGGCTCGGCTTGGCCTGGCATCCGGATGGCAGCAAACTATATGTTTCGGGGGGCAACAACAGTTCGAACAAAGGCATTCGTGCTCCCATCTATGTTTTGGATTACAAGGATAACCGACTCTCGGAACAGCCTTCAGCCACCTTCATGGAAACCGTCGCTCCGACCGAGATTTATTGGTCCGGACTTGTTCATCACCCTGCCAAGAATCTGCTTTTCGCCGCCAACCGAACTGCTGGGAACATTGTCGTTTTCGACAGTTCCTCGGGCCGCCTGATAACTCGAATCAAGACCGAGGTCAATCCTTATGACCTGGTTGTGACCGAAGACGGCCGGATGCTGTATTGCTCGAACTGGGCGAGTGACAGTGTTAGCGTGATCGACACGCAGATCTTCAAGGTAATCGGGACCATTCAGGTGGGCGACAACCCAAACGACATGGTAATGAGCAAGGATGGTCGTTTTTTCGTAGCCTGTTCCAATGATAACAGCGTGGTTGTGGTCGACACCAAACGAGGTTATGCAGTGGAGGTCATTTTCACCTCACTGTACCCCTCTGCTCCTGAAGGCTCGACCCCCAACGCTCTGGCACTCGACTCAGAAGAGAAGACACTATATGTGGCCAACGCAGACAACAATAGCGTGGCTGTGGTCGATGTGTCCGAACCAGGTGAAAGTACTGTGCTGGGTTTCATTCCTACGGGTTGGTATCCTTCCGCGGTGGCGCTCAGCCCCAATGGGAACAAGCTTTATATCGGCAATGGTAAAGGCGAGAAAACAACTTCAAACATAAAGGGTCCCCACAGCCCCCTGCAGACCACCAGAGTGGGGCAACCTACGACCAAGTCGACGGTAAAGGGGACTGTCAATGTGGTCGAAATACCTTGGGTCAGGCAAAAGTTGAGAAAGCTGACGAAGCAGGTTTATGCGAATTGTCCTTACAATGACGATCTGCTGGTCAAGGCGAAACCCTCCAAGGTGGGTCCCTCCATCGTTCCTCCCCAGGTGGGCCTTGCATCGCCGATCAAGCACGTGCTTTACATCATCAAGGAAAATCGGACTTATGATCAGGTTTTCGGGGATCTCCCCCAGGGCAATGGTGATCCGCGGCTGACCCTTTTCGGACGCGAAATTACTCCCAATCATCACGCCATCGCTGAGCAATTTGTTCTCTTAGACAATCTCTACTGTGACGCCGAGGTAAGTCGGGACGGGCACCAGTGGTCCAACGCCGCCTATGCTACCGATTTCGTCGAAAAGAACTGGCCGGCTTCTTATGGTAAGAAGGGTGAGTATCGAAATACTGCGGCCCTATTTCCGTCCTCAGGCTATATTTGGGATCAGTGTGCCAGGAAAGGCTTGACCTATCGCAGCTACGGTGAGATGGCTCGAAGGGTGAGGAAGGGCAGCACTGTGAAGGTCGTAGCGCGAGTGCCCACCCTGCGGGGACACATGGCCCCAAACTATTTGGGGTGGGGTGCCCGCGACTACGAAAATGCCGCTGAATTCATTCGTGAATTCGACGAATACGAAGAGAACTACAATAGCGAGGATCAAAATAAGCGTCTGCCAAATCTTATGGTGATGAGTCTTCCGGAAGATCACACCAAAGGCAGCCGGCCCGGAGCACCGACTATACAGGCTTCGGTGGCCAGCAATGACTACGCCCTGGGAATGATTCTCGATCGTGTGAGTCATAGCAGGTACTGGCCTGAACTGGCTGTCTTTGTGATCGAAGACGACGCCCAGGATGGACCCGACCATGTTGATGCCCGCAGGACAGTGGGACTAGTCGTGAGCCCCTATGTGCGGCCAGGCACAGTGGACAGCACGTTTTACACGACAAGCTCGATGCTGCGAACGATAGAACTCTTACTCGGTCTACAGCCGATGAGTCAGTACGACGCGGCAGCCAACCCAATGTACGCCTCCTTTGGCGACAAGCGCGACCTGCGGCCGTACAAGCACTTG
>JALLOM010000332.1 GCA_027717865.1 Acidobacteria bacterium AH-259-O06
AACTTTGAGGCGCAACCATAAGAAAAAGTGGAACCCACGGTCTCCACTTGCCACTGTCGGATCGGCGACCGAACTGGAGCGTCGATTCTGCTACCATTGTTTGATGATCTTCCCTGGAATGACCCTGCGTGCCCGGCTAGGGGTGATTTCTTTTCTTTTTTGGCTGGTTATTTCCCTGGGCTTTGTGCCCGTACTTGGCGGCGAGAAAGCGGAAGTTCGCTTTGCCGTCATTGGAGACAGTGGTACCGGCGGGAAATATCAGTACCGGATCGCTCGGGAGATGGTGGCCTGGCATAACCGTTTACCCTATAACCTGACGCTGATGTTAGGAGACAACATTTACGGAGGTTTCTTAGGACTGGGCGGTGGAAACAAAAAGGATTTCGAGAAGAAGTTTGACCGGCCGTATGCCGAGCTGCTCGCTCGGGGCGTCATCTTCCGTGCTGCCCTCGGTAATCACGACATGAATCGGCGTGAGGGTCGGGACTTGATCGAAGCCTACGACCGCTTTCATATTGATGGTAAGCACGGGTATTACAGCTTCACGCAAGGGAAATTCGCGCCCGGATTCTCTTCCGAGGTCAGCGCGGGGGAGAAAAAGCGGGCACCTTTAATTGAGTTTCTGGTGCTGAACACGGAGCGCTTGAAAAAGGGCGACCCAGCCCAAATTACCTGGTTGAAGCAGGCTCTTGCGGCCTCGCGGGCTCGCTGGCGCATCGTCTATGGTCATCATCCGCTGTACTCTACCGGCAAGGGCTGGTTTCATGGCGGCAATGAAGACTTGCGCCAACAACTGGAGCCGCTTTTCTTGGGCTCGAGCAGGAAAAGCTCCTCCCGGAGGACCGAGCCAAGTTTGGTCGACCCAATGCCCGAGCCTCGAGTCCACGTGGTTTTAGCAGGACACGATCATATCTACGAGCGTTTTCATCCCCAGAAGGGGGTGTTCCACTTCGTCTGCGGGTCCAGTGGCAAACTCAGCCGCAATGGCGCCGGGGACAGCCCTCAGGTTGCCGCCATCGAAGACCAGCGCCGCGTCTTTATGCTGTGGGAGGCGACACCTAGGGAGCTGCGTTTCTCGGCTATTAACGAGAGGGGGCAAGCCTTTGACTGCGGCTTTATTGGAGGGCCGGGCCGACTGGAAAGCGTATCCTGCTGCCTCCTGACCGGCAGCCGTTAGAAAGCGCCCTGCCCTGACCGATGAGAGAGGCCCCGGTGCCCAGCGGAGACGAGCGCATGTTGTCAAGAGCACGCTCAGCACCCCACGGCGCCACCAAGGCGACGAACCGACCCTGATTAGCCACATAGAGGCGATCCAAACCGAGCAGTTCACAGCCCCGCCCTGCACATTCCCATAGATAAGTGGACAGCTACAACCTGCACTGTGCTGGAATGTCAGAAAGCGGCAAGCTGGCCAAGGGAGCAGGGAAAAAGCCGCGGTTGAGTTTGTGGCTCCCGCGATTCTCCGAGGTGCTGGAAAAGGGACATCTCCACAAGCCGCCATCAAGTTTACTTCCCCCCCTGGTGCCCAAAGTCATTGTTCATCGACTGCTCAAGCCGGCTCTTCGCTCGCCTGAGTCGCTCCATGTCGTCTGTTATGAGGGCAAACCGACAGCACTTTTGGCGAGACTTTCCGTTCACGAACTGGATCTCGTTTTGTCCGACTCACCGATGAGTCCGGAAGTCAAGCTTCGCGCCTTCAATCATCAACTCGGGGCCCAGCAGTGGCTCTTGGGCCGGTTATCCAGCGGGTATCAGGGCTTGTGGTTGTTCAGCCGACTCGTGCAGGAACAAACTGAAGACCGGGTGTGAACTTCAGATTGAAATGACGCGAGGAAGTCTCGATCTCGGTCCGCTGTCCGCGGAGGAGGCGGCAATTCCCAGCCAGACGGCGCTGGCCTAATTGCCTGGCGCTCTACCTCCTCAAAACATCAGTGGTAACTTCATTTGCGCATGTTCTTCCCTGTTCGAAGTCCGTGATGTTAGACAAAGTGGTTTCAGCTATGTTTTTCAAAGCGTTCTGTGTAAAAAACCCCTGATGTCCCGTGATGATAACATTCGGAAAGGTCAACAGCCGCGAGAAGACGTCATCCTTGATCACTCGATCTGACAAGTCTTCAAAAAACAGATCGGCCTCTTCCTCATAAACATCCAGTCCCAGGTAAGCGATCTTGCTGGACTTTAGTGCACCGATGACGGCCCGAGTATCAATGAGACCGCCTCGACTGGTATTGATCAGCATGACCCCCGGCCTCATGCGGGCCAATGACCGGGAATCAATGAGGTGCTGCGTCTGGGGCGTCAGGGGGCAGTGTAAGCTGATGATGTCAGATTGAGAGAATAGCTCTTCGAGTGAGACATACTTTACAGCAAGAGACACGCAATCCGGGTTGGGGACAGGGTCATAAGCCACCAAATTGCAGCCGAAACCTTTCAAGATTCGAGCTACCGCCGCCCCGATTTTCCCTGTTCCGATAATCCCGGCAGTTCTTCCATATAAATCAAAGCCGGCAAGGCCATCTAGTGCGAAGTTACCTTCTCGAACCCGATTGTAAGCTCGGTGAATCCGGCGGTTTAAGGCCAGGATTAAGGCGACCGTGTGCTCTGCAACAGCATGAGGTGAATAATCGGGAACTCTGACTACGGTGAGTGCCAGCTCGCGGGCTGCAGAAAGATCAACGTTATTGAATCCAGCACAGCGCATGGCGATCAGGCGCGTACCGCTCTTGGCAAGATTCTCCAAGACTTCAGCGGTGAGCCGATCGTTCACGAATGCGCAAACGGCGGGGAATCCAGCTGCCAGTCCACTTGTCTCAGCGGTTAAGCAAGCCTCGAAAAAAACCAAATCGTGAGCGTGACCTTTATTGGCGCTTTCTAAAAAGCGACGGTCATAGGATTTGGTGCTGAAAATGGCCACTCTCATGGGTATCTTCTACATTCGGGATTATTTAATTTTCTAGCTATTGACTGGAATCCGAACATATACATAGATACCCAGAAAGGCGCAAGCGTGTGAGGGTGTCCACGGTGAATATGTGAAATACGAATTGGTTTTCTCCAGGGGATTCTATTGCAGGGAGAAAAGGGCGTCAACAGGCGGAGGCGTCTGTGTGAGCGCTCGTCCGGTCTGTACGGCTGCTGGCGCGGGCAACCACCGGCTCTGCCCGGAAAACTCTGATCAAGCCGTCTATGGTCTCTACTCTGTCGTCTGTGTACTCTTGTCTTTGTCTCTCTCATACTTGGCACGCACAACAGTCTTAATTCCACCCCGAGCGTTGAAGTCGCCGATCACTTCACAGCGAATCGGCTCGCAGGCCGCCACGATATCATCGAGAATGGCATTGGTGACGTGCTCGTGAAAGATCCCCTGATCCCGATAGGAGAACATGTAAAGCTTCAAAGATTTGAGCTCGATGATTTTATGATCAGGCACGTAGTTAATGTGGATGGTCCCAAAGTCGGGTTGCCCAGTTTTGGGACAAACCGCCGTAAATTCGGGGCATTTGATATTGATTTCATACTCCCGCCCCGGGTATTGATTGGGGAAAGTCTCTAATTTCGAAGACATGATTCACCAACTACGCATCTTGGATTCGTTATTA
>JALLOM010000333.1 GCA_027717865.1 Acidobacteria bacterium AH-259-O06
AATAAGGATCTCCGCTTCCAGCAGGAGGCCCGCTGGGTTTTGTGGCTCCAGACGCTTGGCCTTTTCAATCCAGATTTGACCTTGCTCAACTTGGCCACTGCGAACGTAGTACAGCGCGAGGTTCAAATGGCTTCCGTAGTGGCTGGGGTCCGCCTGGACTGCCCTTTCGAACTCAGCCCGGGCCTTGTCGGGCTGCCCCTGCTCCATGTAAAGAATCCCCAAGTTATTCATCAGCTCGACCGTGTCAGAGCCGAGTTTGCGTGCCTGTTGGAAAGATCGCAGCGCCTCGCGGTAACGGCGGGCGGTGGCCAGCACGGAGCCGAGATTGTAATGGTGGTCGGGGGAAGTTGGTTCCAGCCGCACGGACTCGCGGTAGCTTTGCTCAGCCGCGCCGAGATCACCGAGGGCAAAGTGCGCCGAACCCAGTGCGCTGTGCACAAAGGCATCGTCCGGCTGCATCTTTTGCGCCTCCTGAAGGAAGCCAATGGCCTCCTTGGCCCTGCTGCCGCGCCGCGCCAGCAACCCGCCCAGGTTGGCTTGCGCCTCGAACTGTCCGGGATTTAGTTCGAGCGACCTGCGCAGCAACTCTTCGGCACGATCCAGGTCTCCATCTTCAAGCAACAGGCCCCCGAAGTTGTTATAGAGCTCGTTGCCGGTCCGGCCAGCCTTAAAAGCAGCCTCAAACAGCGCTCGGGCCTCACTCCGCAGGCCCCGTTCTGCCATCGCTGTCGCCATCTGGAGGTAGTTGCGGCCTGGTGGAAGGGTATACCACGTCCCAGGGAAGGTCAGCGGTAGCCGCTCCTCCGCCTTGGCGTCGGCAAGGATCGCCGAGGCGGGCGTGGCCCCCAGATAAACCTTAATGATCCGGCCTTCTTCGTCCAGGAGGAAGCTAGTGGGGATGGCCAGGTCCCTTCGCCGGTCAAACAGATGGCGGTTCAAAACAGTATAGCTCGCCACAACATGATCGTCGGCGTACAGGACGGGGAACCTGAGTCCATGCGAAACCGCAAACTCGGCCACCCGCTCCCGGTCGTCCTGCTCATCCACAGAAACCGCCAGGAGCTGCACACTGGCGAAGCGGAATCTATCGGCGTTGGCCACGAAGTCGGCTAGCTCCTGGCGGCAGGGGGGACACCAGGTGGCCCAAAAGTTCAGCAGCACCTTTCGGCCCCGGTACGCCGACAGCCGGTGGGCCTGGCCGTCAAGCCCTTGCAGCGAAAAATCCGGGGCCCAAAGTGGCTCCACCAGCCACGTTCCGGGAGTTTGTGGCTTGCGCGGAAGCGCTTCCGGCGTGACGCGGCCAGGCCTTCGAGCCGGAATTTTCTTAACCGCCGCTTGGCCCTCGACTAAGCGAATCAGGCCGGTTTCCGGAAGTTCGGGGAATCGCTGTCGCAGCCCGCTGGGCCAGGCAATCTCCAGCCTCGCGGGTTTCTCTCCCTCCAACAGACCGAAATGCAGGCGACGGCTCGACTGGGAGAGATATCCCGAGCCGCAGGAAACGATGCGCGTGAGACGTCTCTTGGTGGTCTCAAGCGTTGCTCGGGCCCCCACGGCATCCCGATTGCTTCCGCCCCCGCTTAATTCCACAGAAAGCACCCGGCGGCCACGGTCCGAGATTCCCTCGAGGTCGTTGCGCAGGATGCGAAGCTGAGGCGCGGTGCGAGATTTCAACACCAGATCCAGGTCGCCGTCGCCGTCGATGTCGAGGGTAACGAAAGAGCGCCCGTCCCCTGAAAAGTCGAGCCCGCTGACGAAAGAGACATCACGGAAGGTCCCGTCGCCGGCATTAAGGTAGCAAGTGTTGCGCTCGTGCCCGCTCCAGGAGCCGTCGGAACGGATCAAGACGTTGACGGCCCGCCAGGCGTCCTGATATCGTTTCGATCCGATCTTTTGTTGGGGCGATTGCGGCACGACCTGCCGCCAGAAGAAGCTTCAAAGGTCGTGGGGGTCGGGACCCGTCACGTAACCGTTCGTGATGTAAATGTCCTGCCAGCCGTCGTTGTTGAGATCGACGAAGTCCGACGACCAGGCCCAGCGGCCCATTTCAACGCCAGCCTGGAGGGTCACATCGCGAAAGGTTCCGTCGCCGTTGTTGCGGAACAGCGAGTTGCCGCGTGCATGGCGCTGGAAGGACCGGAGCACACGGTCGGAGGCGGCCAGGCCCCGGAACTGGGGATTATGCGTGACCCGCTGCCCGGCCGACGACCACATATTGCTCACATAAAGATCCAGGTCACCATCGTTGTCATAGTCTCCCCAGGCGGCCGACATGTCGGCCGCCATGTCCTCGACCCCAGCTTCCGCCGCTACGTCGGTGAAGGTGCCGTCGCCATCGTTGCGGTAGAGGTTGTTTCTGCCGAAATCGTTGGCCACGTAAAGGTCCTGGTCGCCGTCGTCGTCATAGTCTCCCCAGGCAGCGGCAAAACTAAAGCGGTCGTTGTTCTCCATCAGCCCGGCTTTCTCGGTCACCTCCTCAAACGTCCAGTCGCCCCGGTTGCGGAATAAATAGTTGGGCGGTCCGTTGGTGGCGTCGTAGTAGGGCGTGGGCGTGGCGTAGCCGGCTCCAGGCTGCCAGAATTCGTAGGAGCATACATACAAGTCGAGGTCGCCGTCGTTGTCATAGTCAGCCAGGGCCGCCCCTGTCAGCATCGAAGCCCTGCCGGCAGGCGGGGCTAGGACAGAGTCGGCCTCAAACATGAAGTGTCCTTCGCCGTCATTGCGAAACAGTAAAGGACGGTCGGGCGCGATCACGATCAGGTCCTGGTCACCGTCATTTTCGAGATCGGCAAAAAGCGCCATGGAGGTGTCATCGAGGATATCGAGACCCGAATTCCCGGTCGCGTCCGCAAACGTTCCGTCCCCATTATTTCGGTAGAGGCGGTTGGGCAGGCCGGAGGGCTGACAGATGTAGAGATCCTCCCAGCCGTCCCCGTCATAGTCGCCCACGGCCAGCCCGTTATGGCCATAAACCGTGATACCGACGGCTTCGTCCAGCACCGAGCGCCAGTGATCGATGCCTTTCGCAAGCTGGTAGCGGAAAGACGGGTTGTGTCCCACCGCCTGGTCGGTAACGTCCGTGAAGTACGGCTGGGCGGCGACGACTTCCCGCAGCGGCTCGACTTGGGTGTTCTGGAGCTTCCAGTCCTGGTCAGAGCGCACCCAGGTCATTTCCATATGGCCCAGCAGAGACAGCAGCTTTTTGTCCGGCGTTTCGCCCCCCAACTCGACGCGGACACGAAGCCGGGCGACTGGCTCGTCCGGGCGTGCGCGGTAGCTGCCGACTATCTTGAACTCTACCAGCACCAGTCGTTCAAAACGCTGCAGCACGTCCGCGAGAGACTCAAATCCTCCTGTGCCCTTCTTGAGGCGGCCAGCGATCTGCTTCAACTTGGCTCCGATTGCCTCATAGTCCCGTTCACCGATCCACCGGTCATTGTCCGCATCTACGCGCTCCAAGACACCAGCGATCTTCATGGGACGAGAAAACTTAGGCTGCACGCGGTAGTCGGCCTCTTGAGCCAGACAAAAACCAGCCATGAGCAGAACGAAAATTGTGGGTAGGCAGGTCACAACGCCATTCTAGCCCGGATTATTCAT
>JALLOM010000334.1 GCA_027717865.1 Acidobacteria bacterium AH-259-O06
CGCCGCCCCTCGATTAGCTCCCAACCGAGAGCAGCGTACTCCCGAAGTGGGAAGTGCCGCCTTACCACTCGAACCGCAAGCTGAACTGGATCAGGCGGCCGTCGGTCCCACGCGCAATATTGCTGATTCGCCCAAAATCAGGCCTGCCTCGTCGCAGCCCCGGGTTCCTAAAATTCGGGTGGTTGGGTAGGTTGTAGAAATCGGTACGGAACTGAAGCTTGTACGGTTCTTGGAAGACCCACTGCTTATGCACCGACAGATCGATACCGATGAAGCCGGGGCCGCAGCAGATATTTCGCGGCGCATTGCCAAACACACCTTTGCCCGGCGCCTCAAACGCCGAAGTGTCGAACCATTGCTCGAGCTTCTCGCTGAGTGGCCGGTTGCTCGACAGTATCGGATCACGCACAAGATTGGGACGCTGAGCGTGCGCGAAGGTGTTGCTGCGGTTCGTCTTTTCGATCACGCCAAAGGGCACACCGGTTCGCAACTCGGCAATCACTCCTAGACCCCAATCTCCCGCAATGGCGTTAAGCACGGAATTGTCGATGTCCCAGCGCCTCCCGCGACCAAACGGCAGCTCATAGACGCCGCTCCCGATGAAGCGGTGGCGCACATCATTACCGGACACAGCCTTGTCCAGGTGGCGAAGCGAGATGTGCGTGTAGCCATTACCCTGCTCACCGCCGAGTTCAGTGGCGGACTCCACGTCATCGAGGAACTTGGACCAGGTGTAGTTCATCAAGAAGTTCAGCCCCTGGGAGTAACGCTTCTCCAGCTTGAAGTTCACCGAGTGGTAGCTCGAGTTGCCCCAGGGCGGGCTCTCCAGAAACACATTGTTAAATTGCGGGAAGGGCCGCAATTTCTGGTCCTGCTTGGCGGGGCCTCGCCCGTTGACCAGCGGAATCATGTTGAGGTTCACGTTCGCGCCACCGAGCTTATGCGCCGCATTGCCAAGGTAGGCCACCTCGAACAGCAGGTTCTCAAGCATCTCTTTCTGCACCGTCAAGTTCCACTGCTGGGCGTATCCGTTGACCTGCGACTGCTGAAAGAAATCGGGGGACAGACGCGGCTTCTCGCCGATCGGAACGGCGCCGAATGCCGGCGCCAGCTCTCCACGGGGAACCGACGGCATCCCGTCCTTGAACAGAAAGGCCGGCGTGAAACCGCCGTCCGGGGACCTGAACGAGCCGCTTAAACTGAAACCGTTGAACTGGGTGAACGGCACAGCGCGGGCGTAAGCCCCGTTGTAGTTGATTCCGTAGCCGGCCCGGATCACCAGCCCTTCTATGGCGCGCCAGGCAAGTCCGATTCGGGGTCCGAAGTTGTTCTTGTCGAAGTCGTGCGCGTACTTGCTGCGATCTCCACGGCCCGAGAAGGTGACAATGCCTGGACAGTCGCATACCGGATTGATCGCGCTGGGGTCGAAGCCGCTTTGGCGGTTGTCTTCCTTCTCCCACCGAGGGGTGTCCATTTCCCACCGCAGGCCCAGGTTCAGCGTAAAGGTCGGTGTCACTTTCCAGTCATCCTGGATGAACGCGGCATAGTTGTCGGTGCGGCTGAACAGAATGTCAGCATCAACTAACTCAGCCGAGGTCGTCCAACCCAGCAGCAACGTTGCCAGCCCGCTTCCAGTCGCCCGGTCGCTGAAGCTGAACCGGCCTCCCGTGGACTGATTGAAATCGTCCTTGTTCGCCGCGTAGCGGAACTCAAACCCCGTCCTGATCTGGTGCGTACCTCGGATCCAGGTCATCTGGTTGATGATCTGGTGGGTTAAAATCGGGGTTTGAATTCGCTCGTGATTGCCCTGGCCCAGGTTCGTCAGGTCAGTGACGGTAATCCGGGCGAAAGCGTCCGGATTGACGCCCGCGACTCCCAGCTCTCCGTTCTTCCCCGAGCCGGTTCCGGCTCCGCGGTTGATATGCAGCCGCTGGCCGAAGTTGTACCGGAAGTCATTGAGGAAGGTGGGCGAGAAGTTGTGGATCCAACTGGTCGTGAAGTTGGTGTGCCGGTTCGAGCGCTTTGCGGCGTCCGGGTCGGTAAACGCGTTGGGGAACACGGCGGGATTATCCTGCGGTGCCCTGGAGAACATGAAGCGGCCGAAAATCCGGTCATTGTCGCTCAGTGTGTGGTCCACCCGGGCCGTGTAGAAATCCTGCGTCAGAGCAATCGCGGTGTTCCCGATGAAGTTGTCCTTGGGCGCTTTGGAGAGGTCGCCGCTACCGATATTTGGCGCCGGGTAAAGCTGGGCGAAAGCGCGACCCAGCGGATCCATGCGGCTGGCCGGGATTATGTTATTGGGGAAGGGATCGCCGGTCAGCGGATCCTTGAGTGTTAGATCGGTGCGATTGGAAAAGTCGCCGCTGATCTCCAGGGGATGAGGCACATCGCGACCTGAACGTGTCACTCCAAGCCGCTTCCGCGCTCCTTCGTAATTGAAGAACCAGAACGTCTTGCCTTTTACGATCGGGCCACCGACCGATACGCCGAAGATGTTGAAGCGCAAAGGAGCTTTCTCGCGTGCGAAGAATGACCGCGCGTCCAGCACGTCATTACGCAGGAATTCGTAAACGGCGCCGTGAAACTCGTTGGTGCCCGAGCGGGTGGTCATGACCATGAACCCTCCTGCCGAGCGTCCAAACTCCGCCGAGTAGTTGCTCATCTCGGCTTTGAACTCCTGCAGCGACTCAGCCGGGGGATTCAGTCCCAGCTGTGCGATGCCGAGAGCCATGTTCTGGATAACAGTCCCGTCCAGGTGCCACATCTGGTTTCGAGATCGGCCGCCCGCCATGGCGAACATGGGAAGCGCCTCGCCGCCGCGGGACTCTCGGTAGACCACGTTGCCCATCAGGCGGATCAGCCCCGCGGCCCGGCGGGTTTCGAGCGGCATGTTAGCGACCATCGCCCGCTCAATGAATTGGCCCACAGTCGAACTCTCGGACTCCAATAAGGGCGTGGCTGCAGTCACTTGGACCGTCTCGGTCAGTTGTCCCACTTCCAAACGGACATCGATAGTTTTCGTTAAGGCCGTCTCTAGTACTAGCCCCATGCGCACAAACTTCTTGAACCCAGGGAACTCACAGTCTAGTTGGTACTCCGCCGGCGGAATCGACGGGAAGGTGTACAGCCCCGCGTCGTTTGAAAGTGCGGTATACGACACCCCCGTGGCGATATTTGTCATCGTCACCTGGACGCCAGGGATCACAGCGCCCGTGTCGTCAGTCACGGTCCCCGTTATTCGAGACTGGACCTGTGCTACCAGCGGTGAGGTAGCCAGCACCAAAAATACACACACAGTTTTACAGATTCTGAGATACGTAAACATAGATTCCCCCCTTCGGTTAGTGTCCCTAATCATGAGCCATGAAACTTATGGCCAATACCATAGAAGAACTCGAAAAAGTTTGCAAGTTTTGCAGCAAATATGCAGCAAATACCGTGCCAAACTCGAAAGGACTTGCACATAAGGATCGGGTTTTCAACAACTTAGGATTTGATCTGTTGACAAATGCCTCCCCGCTCACCTTAGGTGAAATCCAAAAAATTGAACTGCCTAGCGCAGTTTCCAATTCCATGCCGCCGATAAGGATATA
>JALLOM010000335.1 GCA_027717865.1 Acidobacteria bacterium AH-259-O06
CGCTAATTGTATTAGTTGGTACAGAAACGGCGCAAGGACGGCTTTAGGCCTTGCCTATAGATGGAGTAAAAAACAATACGGCAAAGTTACTCCCCCTGCCGCGCATCGCGAGGTCTTTCCTTCGGTCGAGCATCGAACACGCCGATACGAAAACAACCGGGCTGAGGTCTCCCACCAGCACACCCGCGAGTAGGAGCGTCAGATGCGACGCTTCAAATCAATCGCACAGGCCCAGCGTTTTCTCGCGGTCCACGGTCAGGTTCAGAATCTGTTTCGGGTCGGGCGGAACCACTTGAAGGCAGTTCATCATCGGTTACTTCGGGACCGAGCATTCGCTGATTGGAAAGAGGTGACCTGTACCCGCTGAGCAGGAGTTGGGCTGGGCACACTCCGCGTGGGTATCGCGGTTGGCTCGATAACTTGACAGTGCCCAGAAAGGAATATAAGCGGAGTTTCTCAGTTCGGAACTATTAAGTGAACCGAGAAGTTCAACGGGATTGTATCCGGAATGCTCTGAGATCCTGCTAACGAAGAAGGAGATGCTTTTTCCCCGCACTCCGGATACAATCCTTATTGTTAGGGGCCAGTTGCCCGCTCCTCTTCGAAGTCAGGGCGCTTAGTAATGGCGAGGTCATAGCCATGAACTATACTAATGTGCGCTCTGGAGAAACGCAATGCAATTTGTCCGTGAACCGGCTCCAACTTACAAGCTAAGCCCCTCAGAGTCAACGGTTTATGAAGGTAATGCAGCAGAGATCCTCCGTCTGCTTCCCGACAAATTCTTCCGATGTGTGGTCACGTCTCCGCCCTACTGGGGATTGCGAGATTACGGAACGGATGGACAGATCGGAGCTGAAGACGACCCCGAAGAATACGTAGCTCGTCTCGTCGAAGTGTTTGTTCAGGTTAGACGCGTCCTCACGGAAGACGGAACACTTTGGCTCAATGTGGGAGATTCATACACGAGCGGGAACAGGACCTATCGAGCACCCGATAAGAAAAACCCTGTCCGAGCCATGGCTTACCGAGCCAAGACGCCAGGCGGGCTCAAACCGAAGGATCTCGTGGGCGTCCCGTGGCGTCTCGCGTTTGCTCTTCAGAACGCTGGATGGTACCTTCGCAGTGACATCATCTGGGAAAAGCCAAACTGCATGCCCGAGAGCGTCAAGGATCGTCCCACACGAGCACACGAATACCTCTTCCTTTTTTCAAAGTCGCTACGGTATTACTACAATGCATCAGCTGTAGCCGACCCGAATGGCAGGAACCGTCGCACGGTCTGGTCAATTCCAACGGAGCCCTTTCCTGGCGCACACTTTGCAACCTTTCCACCAAAGCTTGTGGAGCCCTGCATTCTCGCTGGATCTGCCTCCGGGGACTGGGTTCTTGATCCATTCTTTGGCTCAGGTACGGTCGGGGTTGTTAGCGAGCAGCTGCATCGGAACTACGTAGGAGTGGAACTGAACCACGATTACGTCCTCCTTGCGCTCCAGCGCATTCGAAACACCGAGCGGTTACTCTTCGTCGACTATGAGCAGCAGGCAAGGTGAGCAGTTTCGGGCCCCGCGGCCCGAACTGCAAATCACCTTTTACCATCGGCTATGTGAGCTTCGGGACGTTCTGCTCCTTGATGCCCTTCTCAAGATGGTGTCCAATTCCGACATCGAGGTCATTAACGAAGAGCTCAGTAGGCTCGTCGGAGAGCGGGCGCTGAGCAGGGTGGCTTCGTGGGGCCTGCGAGGTGAGATACTGTTCGCTGTGCCATCCATTCTTCGAGCCAATCCCTACCTGCTCGGGTACTACCGGCTTCTATTGGGTTTTTCACAAAAGCAGTCCTATGGTAAGACACACGGTTTTGGCTCTTTCAAATCAATGGAGGAACGAGGCACACTCAGTGAGGCGCAGGCGAGTCAGCTGCAGGCTCTCTGCGCGGCTTTGTGCCAGAGTGGGGAGTACCTGGTCAATGCTGTACAACGTCTCGACAGGGCAGCTGTTCACGAACTCACGCTGCTTACGCTCGGACCGCAGCTGCGAGGAGGAGCTCTAAATCTACTAGGCGCTGAAGCCACCGAAAGGGTTTTTGATCTTATCAAGACACATGTCGCGGCCGGCATAGTTGACGCCACATCACGGAGTTTAAAGCTCAAGAATGCGGCAAGTCGTTTGGTCACCGTAGAATTTTCGACCGACCCCGACATCTCCATCCGAGAGGAGCTTATGTCTGGCACCCTCCGCAATCTGGTCGCGATCGAGATTAAGGGCGGGCGAGACGTCTCGAACATCCACAACCGGATCGGAGAGGCAGAGAAGAGTCATCAAAAGGCTCGCGAAAAAGGTTTCGTCGAGTGTTGGACATTAGTGGGCGTCCATCGGCTGGATCTGGAGCTAGCAAGGCGGGAGTCCCCCAGTACCGATTGTTTCTTCCGCATCGAGGCAATCGCAAAGCCCGGCACACCCGAGTTCAAAGAGTTCCGGGAGCAACTTCTTGCACGAGTCGGTCTTCAAGATTAACTCGACACTGGTTGACATGTTCCGACGGGCCCCTAACAAGCGCATGCATCGGCCGCGACTGGCGTCGCGCCGCTGATGCGCAAGACGTTAGCCAACAAGAGACATGCTCCGACTTGCCACATACACTCTCTTACTCGTGATCGCCACGTGGGAGCGGCCTCAGCGTTCCCCCCCCACCCCGGCTCTTTCCCCACAAGCTGGAAGCCTTTCTGGATTCCCTCTCTCCGCGGCAGGCTCAACAAATCCGAGCCTCCACCGACTCTCTGTTCTGGGATGATGTCCCGGTTTGGAGAGAGTGAAGAGCCCTGGCTCTTCACTCTCCATCCAGTACCCGTGCGCCTTCTTTTCACCTTTTTTTACACTCATTCCTGCCCTACTTGCTCTCTCACACCCGTAAGGCCCAGCTCGTTTTCTTCCCATTTGAAGTCTTTGTTTGCCATAGGTTTTTAATTTGACAAAGATTCAGCGGAAGCTCGCTTTCAAGCTTTCCATGTAGGCGATCACATCGGCCGTTTCCTGTTCGGTGAGTACACCGATTAAGTTAGGCATGGCGGAAACTGGATCTCGCTTCCGTTCAAGGATGTCGGATTTTACAAAGGTCCGGCGATTGCCTGACAAATCGCGGATGGTAACCTGCTCTGCTGTATCGGCCACAATCATGCCTCGAACTTTACCCGCCGATTGGGTTGTCACGATCCAGGTGACATATTCAGGTGCAATGCCGCCGCTGGGATTGACGATAGCTTCAAACAGCCCCTCTTTACCCAATTTGTCCCCGATGGTGCCCAGATCCGGCCCTATCTTTTCCGGGCCACCACCAACGTTGTGGCACGATGAGCACTGACCCTGCCCAAAGAACACCTCACGACCTTCTTCGACACGCCCCTGAACACGCAGAAGAAACGCTCGGGGATGTTGCATTAGCTCCCGGTTTCGGGTTGTGAACATGGGGAGAATTTCCTTAGCCCGCTTCTGAATCTCGGGTCGGCGGCTGCGGTTGACCGCGATAATGGCGCTGCTGCGTAGCTCGCTGGGCAGCTGATTGGTTTTCGCCAGATCGAGTAGAAGGTTCAAACCGGCAC
>JALLOM010000336.1 GCA_027717865.1 Acidobacteria bacterium AH-259-O06
ACCCCTCAGATAGATCCCACTATCACCGGCATCGCGCACAGTAACGCTCAGCCGAGAGCCGTCTGGTCCTGCTGCGTAGGAGCCGTCCGGTAAAACGTTGGGCACATCGTCATCCCGGGGTTCCGCCGGCTGGCGCCAATCGACAATTAAGATAAAGTTTCCAAACTCTTTTTCCGTCCACAGGTTTCGATCCCGGCCCTCGGCTTTCGAGACGTGGAGGATCTGCTGGCGGAACGAGGGATAATCGCCTCTTACGAGGCCATCCGATTTTGGTGCCTAAAGTTCGGGCCTGAATATGCCCGAAAACTCCGAAGGCGGCAGGGGCGACGGGGCGACATCTGGCACGTTGAAAAACTACAATGCCGCGGATGAAGTTGTAACACAACCAAAGGATTGTTAATGCGACACCAATGAAGTAAATGTTAGCGGCGATTCTTTTGCTTCTCTCTATGAGTATCCCTCCAACTGTGGCAGAAATTCCCCATGTCAAAAACATTGGATCCGGCCAGAGATATAACGACGTAATGAGCACCATACCTAAAAGTGTCAGCAATACGCCGCAGGGGCGAGGAGAATTCAACGAACTCATTTGTTTATTTCAGGGCGCTGAACGCTCGGCGTTCAGCCGCGGCGCGTTTTTCGCGCCTGCGGCTGCAACGCCTTGTTAGGCGGTCGCTCACTCGAGGAAGACTCGTGAAGCCGTTCAACAATCCACTTCCGAACTAACGTGCTATCCTTGACACCCTTAGATCGCGCGATTCTCTTGAGATGCTTCGCCTCGGTCGGCTGTAGTTCGATTCTCAGCGATGTACCCTCTTTACGGACAAAAACCGCCTCGCTCACTTCCTCTAAATCCCTTTCAAAGTCCGTCAGGTCATGTGTGTCCCAGAACTTGGCCAACTCTTCAAGCATCACATTCATATGGCGGGTGGAGAGGAATACGGACAATGGAGACGCTGTTGGAATGTGTCTGTCTGGATTTCTAGTGCTACAGGAGCTTCTGGAAGTCCTCACGTGTTAAGCCCGCCTGTTTGATGATGGACTCTAGGGTGCGACGTTTAAGGTCTTTGTTGTGAAAAGGGAGAGTGACGCGAAGTGTCTGCTGTTCAGGCTGTTTGAGGATGTAATGCGCTCCCGTGGTGTGGTGAATGAAAAAGCCTGCCCGCTGGAGAGCACGAAGAACTTTCTTCGGCTTCAGAGCAGGCAGGCGGGAGGTCATGCAGGCTCAAGAGCAACTCTTATTTCGTCCTTGACGGGGTCGAGAGGGAGTTTCTTGTTCTGTGGTATAGGCAGTCCGTCTTTACGCAGGCTTTCCAGATAACCACGGATGGCATCTTCAGCTTGAGCGCGGGCTTCCTCTAGAGTGTCGCCTTCGGTGACGAGACCAGGGAGAGCTGGACAGGTGACCACATACCCTCCTTCTTCGGCAGGCTCGAAAAGCACTGTAAATTGGTGTTCTTCTTGTGTAGCCATTGTTTTAATAATCCCATATTCAGCGTAGCGAAAAGCAGGGAATCCGTCAACTTGAGAGGAGAACGATAGCAGGCGCGACGCTCTTTACGACTTTGGAGCCGTGCCTGCAGTCGTGTTGTCGAATCAATTGGAAACCGGATTTTGGTGCGCATTTCTATACTCCTGATCTAATGAATTTTACTCCCCTATCTTGCAAATAAAAGGGTGGTCTAATGCGGCAGCGGATTTGGCCTCTCGCCATCCGGGTCGAAGATTTCGATCAGGCGCTGGAAGATGTCAGTCCAAGGGCGTCGAGATTGAGAACCGAAGGAAACATCTGCCATATCATCCATCGCGCCGTGGATATCTAAACCGGGCGTAAACGTCTCGTCGTCCAACGCGGTCCTAGTTTCTGTTGAAAAAAAAGACGCCGAGCCTGGCGCGTTGGAAACCGCTCCGGCTTTGCTTTGGATGGGGAGCCTATGGGCGGCCGCCCCCGGAGGGGCTTTGTCCAGTTCATTCGGGAACAGCCCGGATGGGCCGGCCGGGATGGACTCCTTCCACGATCCGACCGTCGCGCAGCACCACGACGCCGTTCACCAGCACATGCCGGATGCCCTCGGGCGGCTGCGCCGGCTCCTTGTAGGTGCCCTTATCGATGACGGTGGCGGGGTTGAAGACCACCAGGTCGGCATCGGCGCCAACGCGCACCCGTCCTTTGTTTTTCATCATCGGAACGCGCCGCTCGAGCCTTTGCGCCGGCCGCAGGCTCATCTTGGCGAGCGCCTCCATCAGCGCCAGGGCTTTTTCTTCGCGGACGTAACGCCCAAGGATGCGGGCATAGGTGCCGAACGTGCGGGGATGGGCGCGTGCGTTAACCAGCCACATGCCGTCACTGGCGATCATCGTCAGAGGATTGGCGACGGCCTGGCGCACCAGCTCCATGGAGTAGATGGGAGGAGTAATGATCAGTCCGCCCTGCTTGCGGTAGCGGGCAAAGGACTCGCGAGTCAGGTGTTCGCCGGTCTCGACCCAAATGTACTCGTCAAACTTCTCCGGGTAAGCCTGGCCGCTGTCAAAAAGGTGGGACTGAATATAGGTCGAGCCGCGGTTGTAGGGGTAACATTCCGTGGTGACATCGACTCCTTCATCGCGGGCTTTTTGGATCAGTTCCAGATATTCGGGGATCAGCCGCGCGCCGCTGCTGTTGATGTGGACGATGTGGAGAGGGGCGCCGGTTTGTTTCGCGTACTCGAGAACCTCCTCGACGTTGCTTGCGTCTGTGCGGGAGGTGCGGATATGGACGTGGGAGTTGGCGTTGTGTTGCGCGGCGATTCGAAACATCTCAAGAATCTCGCCGGAAGTCGCGCCGGGGGTGTAGGCAAGTCCGAAGCCGACCGCCACAGCGCCGCTGTCAAGGGCGTGTGAAATGCGCTTCTTGAGTTCGGCAAGCTGCTCGGCAGTGAGTGGTTTCGCCAGCGCCTCCCCTTCGAGGCCCGGATTGCTGCCCGTCATCACGAGATTGCGCAAGTAGGGATGGCTGATGCTGGCGCCGTAGTTCACCAGAGCCCGCCCCTGGCGCTGGGCATACCAGGAGTCGATGTCCTCGACGCCGATTTCCAGCTCCAACGAGCTTGTGATCCCGTCTTGAACCTGCACTTGGTAGTTTTGCGGGCTGTGGCCGTGGCGGTGGAGGTCGATGAAGCCCGCCGTGACCACGTGATCATCGGCGTCAAGGACTTCCCGGCCCTCGACCGGCTCCGCTGTGATCGCAGCGATTTGCTGGCCGTTGACGGCGACGTTGCGGACCGCATCGAGCCCCGCTTCGGGGTCCATCACCCGGCCGCCCCGGATGACGATGTCGTAGGGAGCGGGCCCGCAAGCCGTGCCAGCCAGTAGGAAAACCAGCAGCGCCCAGGCTTTCTGAAAACAGGCCGGTCTGAACATGACGTACAGTATAGCACCGCCATGGGGTCAACAAGCGGGCGTGAGGGACCGGCTGGATGGCTCCCGAGCCTGAGCACTCTCGGGCCGGGGCGTGGCCGCGGCTGGGATATCATGGGTGTGCCTTGGAGGGGCAAGTCATGAGGCGAAGGGACA
>JALLOM010000337.1 GCA_027717865.1 Acidobacteria bacterium AH-259-O06
TCAAAGGCATCCTTTCTCAGGTGGATTGGATTGGCGTTCAAAGTCTCGAGGAAAAGGCTCGTTTTCTCCAAATCGGAGTGGAAACTCACGGAATCAGCCTTGGGTTGATCACGGGCACCTCGGGAGGGCCGGCACGGTCACGTTGGCCCGACTTCATGTATTTCCTTCCCATCAATAACCACGTAGTCAACCCCATATTCTCGCAGCAGCTCCAGCGCCTCGTCCGATGGATAGGTCGCGAAAATTTTCTGATCCTCGAAGTAGCCCTCCGGATAAAACCGCGTGTAGCCATTCACCAGCTTCAGCCAGTGCTGCGTCGAGTACAGCATGTACTTGGCTTCCCGGGTCCACTGCTCCTTGGAGTACCCGGGAAGCTCCAGCAAGACATCATCCTTTGAAGCGTTTTGCTTCAGCCAAAGGTCCACTTCCCGGGGTCTGAAAGCTTCGGCTTGGCCGGGATCCCACCCAAGCCCCACCGGATAATGCTCAAAGAGAAAGAGGATTGCCAGGGCGGGAACCACGAAGCGTGCCGTTTGCGGCCTAAACCGCGACGTGACCAGCGCTGCCAGCATCGCCAGACAAAACATGACGACGGCAGCCAATCGGGCAACGGCTCTTAAGGCCAGAAGCGGCCGGAACAACCCAATAAAGCAGCCGCACCGGTGAGACAAACCCTCCCAGGTCCAGGAAGTAGGGCCCCAGCGACACAAAAAAAGCAAAAAGTCCCAGGCTGAAGTACGTCAAGAACAGATAACGCTTATCCCCGTTCCACCGCCTCCGGATCAGAACGTAGAACCCCGCGACCGCAAGTACCAGCGCGACATAGCCCGCGTAGGTCGAACGTTCACCCCAGATCCAGCGCCGCTCCGTGCCCAGCCACTGTCCCAGGAAAGTATTAAAGGGAGGCTGAAGGTAGGATCCCAGATTGGCAGAATTGTATCGAACCTCATCCAAGGCCCCCGGGGCGCCTTGGTGCTCCAGATAAGGCAAGTAGAAAGGGAGAATCAGTGCCGCAGCACAAATCATCAGGCCCATGAGCGCCGGAATCCTCTCTTTCGGCAAGCGTTTGGAAACCAGGTCGAAAAGCACTCGCCAGCCCAGAATCAGGACCACGAAAAAGGCAGTGTACCAGTTGGTCAGGCACTGCAGCACGGCCAAAACCAGCAGCATTGCCCACCTGCGCCACCTGAAGGAGGTGACTAGTTTCTCGTAGGCCAGAACCACCAGAGGGATCCACGGGTTGAAGATCAGACTGAGATGCGTGAAGTGGTGGGCCCGAAAGAAACAGAAGCCGTAAATCACTCCGGCCAACCACGAGGCCCACCAGTTCCGGGTGTAATGGAAAGCCAAGCCTTGTGTGAAACTTCGGTCGGTTGCAAAATGCAAGCACACGGACTATAATTTTTGAATGGCCACACTCCATGTTCGAAACGTTCCTGAAGAGATCTACGAAAAATTAAAGAAAAGGGCTACCGCAGAAAATCGTTCGATCAGTGCGCAAACCATCGCTCTTTTGCGCAGCGCCTTGCAAAGGCCGCCAAGGTCCCCAGGCGAAATCCTAGATCAGATTCGGGAAAGAAGCCTGCACTACCGGCCACAGAAGGGCCGCACCCCTGATAGCACCAGATTGATTCGAGAAGATCGGAACCGGTGAATAGCGTCTTCGTAGTCGATGCCAGTGTTGCTGTCAAGCTATTTGTGCCGGAATCCGATTCAGAGAAAGCCTATCTTCTTTTCGGCCGTCTAGGCGATTCACAACCCATTCAACTGTTCGCTCCCCATCTGCTCTACGTAGAGTGCGCAAACACGCTTTGGAAATATTGTCAGTTCTTCGGTTACGAGCAAAATACGGCCGAGCAAAACCTCAGAGATCTGCGGGATCTCGGTTTACAAATTTTTCCAGATGAGGAGTTATTGGTTGAGGCCTTTCAAATAGCCAGGCAATATGACGTGTCGGTGTATGATGCGATCTATGTTGGACTCGCCAAACTCCTCAAATGCAGCTTCGTCACCGGCGACAAGAGACTGCTTCGACAACTCGGAAAAACGATCCCCTATCTTCTCTTATTGCAGGATTGGGAACCTGACACTGATCCCGAGGATTCGTAGGGCCGCCGGGTCGCCCGAACTGTGCTTGCTGCATGTTTTGATCGAGCGAGCCGTAAGTGAAGGAAATTACTGAAGAATCAGTTTTCGGGTCAGAAGACGGCCACTTCGTACGAATTGGATCACCACTGCCCCATCGTCCGCCTCTTTGAGGCTCTCTTGAATGTCGGTGTGAGAGGAGACTTCCCGGCCGTTGATTTGCGTCAAGACGTCGCCTGCCTGGAATCCTACTTTTTGCGCCGGACTATTGAGCAATACGGATTTAATGAGAAGCCCTTGATCCTTCGGACATCGGAAAAATCTCGCCAACTGTGGCGTCACTGGTTCCACCACGAACCCCAGATCAAGGTGAGAAGGCAGAATCGTCCGATAAAGCTTTACTTGCTCTTCTAGTTTCTGACTTTCCTTCCACAGTCGAGGAATCTCCAGACGCCAGGAGACCATCGGTTCTTTGTCCTGCCGCTCGGTCAGAACTGCCGACACTTTCTCCAGACGACCTCTGCGAAGCACAGACAAATTCAGTTGAGCACCTGAGCCCTTCCAGCGGATCGCCTGCGCCAGATTACGGCGCGTTTGCACTGGCTGCCCATCCACCCGCACAATTACATCCTCGCTGCGCAGCCCGGCTTCTTCGGCCGGACTCCCCCGGATGACCTTCTCCACACGCAAGTGCCCAGCACCGGGATCCAGCATAATTCCCAACCATCCGGCTTTGATATTTTTCTTCTCTTTTAAAATGCGCGTGATTGAACCGCGCACAACTTCGGACGGCAACACCTGCCAAACCTGGATTTTCTTACTGAAAGGATGCGAACGCGCGCGGGTGACAATTCCCACCAACCGGTCCTGTCCGTCCAGCACAAGGCCACCTTCCAAAACCCATCTGTCGACCTTCTTTGCCGTGGACACAATTTGCAGTTCACGCTCTGGAAGCAAATCATTCCCGCTCAGCTTAACCATAGTGGGAGAGACGATCTGCCAGTTCGCCCCTGAAAAGGAAACAAGCCGAATGCCAGTTTCCCTCAATGCAGGAGCCAGGGTTAGAGCATTCCCTCGAGCACTCGGAGACTTCAGAACAACAAGGGCAACCCGTTCGTCTACTCCAATCAGCCGGGCAGGATGTTTCTTGCCATCAGAAGTTTCTACTGAAACACGAACCCCGATTCCCGGCAGACTCAACTCCGGCCAGTAACTGCCCACATAGCAGACAATGTATCCGCGTGAGTCGATTACACAGCCCTGCAATTCTGTCACCTCGCGAACGCGAATGTGAGGAATATAACGACTTTCGTAGACGACTCCCGGGAATTCGTGATCCAGATGAATCCTGACCAGTGAGTCACGAAAACTCTTCTGCGCCGAGAGGAGAGCAACAGAACAAAGGAATAATAGAACAATAATGGGGACAAGTGAGGGG
>JALLOM010000338.1 GCA_027717865.1 Acidobacteria bacterium AH-259-O06
CCCTGTGACGCCCGCAAAAAAGAAACAGATGAAATCTCGATATTGCTTACAGCGGAAGTTAATTCTGAAGGTGAACTTGTTCTGTCAGGTCAGGATCTGGGTGTGAAAGAGTTGTCGGGTGATATGGACTATGAGTACTTGGACGACCGTTTCACCGGATCGAAAACTGTTAGTACTGCTGCAACTCCTCCGCGGAGCCTTTTCGAACCTCCTTGATCTGCATTTCTGGCTGAAATCAGCGGGCGTTCGGTACATGCCAGTGGCAAGCGTAGTCGGTGAAGAGAAATTCTCTGTGGAAGCAGATCATAAAGCGAGTCATGGTCCGTGAGGTAAGGAAAGGAAACAGGCAATAGTGAAAGCCGGCTTGGACTAATTTTTGTCTTCGCTAGGGCGTGATTTCTTGGGTCATGGGCTCGTGGTGAATTGACGTATCATAACGACCTTTATGATGCGTTAGCGCCAGAGTCTGTCAATTGTGGTTATCCACAGTGGAGGAAGCTACAATTGGTCTTATTGGATGCATTGCGCGGGGTTTCTCAGTTAAATACCATGTTAGGCTTGCGCACCGACATTTGTCGCCAGCAGAAACACGGTTTCCGAATGCTAAGGAGGCCAGTCAGCGCCAGCAGGTGTGCCAATCGGACGGGAATGTGCCTGCTGATGCTACTCGGGGCGGGGACGACTGTTGGGGCAGACATGGATCACGACTGGAACATCCCCAAGATTGCTGAGCTCCGTGAGGAGTTTCGTGAACCGGAGGGTTTTTCGTGGGGGCACTTCGTTAACGCCGAGGGCGCTAAGATACGCTACGGCTGGATCTCGCCTGATGAGGCTGTTCGAGCAGTCGCCGTAGTGGCTCCGGGGCGCGCCTCCCCGATGGAGAAGTATTTTGAACTCATCCGGAAACTTCAGTCGCGTGGATTCGCGGTCTGGACTATGGACTGGAGAGGTCAAGGGAGATCAGACAGGTATCTGCCTAATCCGCAAAAGAGCCATTCCTTTGGCTTCGAGCATGACGTCACGGACTTGCACCAGTTCCTCTCTACGATTGTCAATGGAGGAGGCAAGCCCAGGTTTGCTGTCGCGGGCTCGATGGGGGCCCACATAATGCTACGGTATATGCATGACCACCCGGAGACCTTCGATTTTGCCATTCTTGTCTCGCCTCTGTTTGACATCGACACTGGAAAGTGGCCTCGACGGGTCGCCCGGCTTTTGGCGTGGCTTGGAACGGCTTTGGGTTTCGGCGATCACTATATTCCCGGGGGTCGGGACTGGATGCCGGATGCTAGTCGATTGCGCGAAGCCAGGGCTAGTTCCTCTGATCCAGACCGATTTAGTGTTGCCTACACATACCTACGCGAACGCTCAGAACTGCGAGTAGGAGACCCTACGTACCGATGGCTGGACGTAGCGTTTCAATCTATCGCAACCGTAAACGAACCCGGATACCTGAGGGCAATTTCGACTCCGGTACTGATGGTTTCGGCCATGGATGACCGTCATGTCGTGCCTGAGGCCCAGCTGCGAGCCTGTGAGATACTCCCGAATTGCGAGTTCGTTCCAGTTCGCGATGCCCGTCACGACCTCTACATGGAGCGTGCTGAATACCGCAATATGCTCTATGGCGCCTTGGAAGAGTATGTATCGAATTTGCTGGTAAGGATGCGGTGAATTGCGGAGAAGACCCCATCGCAAAGTTTATGCCCTCGGCTGATGAGATAGCTATCCGGAGTACAGCCACGTACTACCAGGGTCAGCCTAAGGTCTCCAGCCGACGATCAGCAGGACGGCTTCAACCAGGTTCTTGGCACCACACACAGAACAGGGGATCACCCAATCACCTGCTTCCCGTTCGGGAGTAGCCTCCAAAGGAGAGCCACAATTCTTGCATCTCTGCGCCATGTCACTTTCACTGTAGCAAAGTGGCGAAATTACGCAATCCTTCCAATTCAGAGCTTGATAGATAAGGGGATACGGAGAAATGGAGATGGGGAAGTGCCGCAGTTTTACACGGAAAGCGACACGTAAATGCAGGAGGAGCAGCTCTAATGTTCCTCTTCAGTGTGTTGTAGCCCGAATCGTCCTGGCGCGGTCCTTCAGCTTATCCGCCTCGTTTTTGCGGCCTGTCTCCCGTAGCAGGATGGCGTAGTTCTCTAGGGTCTTGGCCAGATCTGGATGCTGCGGGCCCAGGGCCTTCTCATAAATGACCATAGAGCGCTGGGAGAGCGGCTCCGCCTCAGCGTACTTCCCTTGGGTGCGGTAGAGGCTCGCCAGGTTGTTAAGGCTCAAGGCCACTCTGGGATGCTCTGGCCCCAGTGCCTTCTCCCAGATAGCCAGCGCCCGCCGGTAGAGTGGCTCCGCCTCGGCATGCTTGCCCTGCTCGTAGTAGAGACTCGCTAGTTAGCCCTAGACACAAGGCGCTTCCACTTTGGATACACATCTCGGGCGTAATAAATACGATTAGCTTTTGAGATTCTCATCAGTCACGATTGGAGTGTTGGATTTTGCATTGCATTTAAATAGCAGAGCACCCTAGAAATATAAAGTCATAACACCCGACATTAGTTGGGGAGGATATCATACAAGAGATGAGGCCGGTTCCATTTCTACGAGACTGGGGCGAATACCTATCTTTGGCCTTCCAGGGGAGCCAAAGGAGGGCGATTTGTGACGGGCCTTCCCGCAGCTTTTTTGCCCCTTAACCTCGACTCGGAGAGTAATTACTCCCGTAGTGGCTTGCTAGGCGGTAGATGTTCATTACAAACCTTGCAGGAACTGGCTTAGTAGAGTCCAGTCGCCTCATTTCCATAGCATCAACCAAGTCCATACTTCAATGGCCTTAGTAATCTAAATTTGCCTGTGCCAACTTTTTCAAAGAGTTCTGAATTGCCACCGGGATTACCACGGGTGTGCTTATGAAGAAACGCGTTGTATGTTCCTTTTCCGAAACCACGACAGGCGTCTCTGAAGCCTTGTGTAGTAAAAGGTTCATCAAGCCTTCCGGTAGTAACAGCTTCGACGATGGACGTATAAACTTTGTGTCTTGCCATAGTATACCTCGCTCTTAGCCTAGTTCAGCGGGGCAAAAGACTACTCGGCGGCAGTGTAGCCTCTCTCGAAAGTTTTTCAAAATTTCTTGGCTTGCCTGGGAAGTCCCATCACTTCGCAATTTCCATTGCCTTCCCCGCCCTCCAGGCGTAACATTTGCAAAAACACACTGCGGGGGTTCAATGGTCGGCACCACGATCAGCCATTACAAAGTCATCGAGAAACTAGGCCAGGGCGGCATGGGCGAAGTCTATCGGGCGGAAGATACCAACTGTGAAGTGGCCAGTCTTTTGCTAAACAAGGAGTTGTTTAATAAATGCTAAATGTTTGGCCTATTATTTTCTGTGCAGTTATCACAAGGATTGTAATGCTGCCCTTCACAATAAAAACAGAGAGGTATTTTTCTTTGATAAGAGCCC
>JALLOM010000339.1 GCA_027717865.1 Acidobacteria bacterium AH-259-O06
TACACCGCTGCAGTAGAGCCGGTGTGAGAAATGCGGGTTAGGGTTCTGAGGGGTACTCGACGCGGGCAGTTTTAGAAAAGAAGCGGGCAGTGAAATGTTCACCGCAATCTTTGCAGCGGCATGAGATCTCGATGAACTGTCCCTTACTGGAGTGGTGTGGCCTGGAGTAATCCAGTTGATCGACTTTCCGGTCTTCACACGACGGACAGTGCAGAAGGCCGCTTGGAACAGCTTGTCGCTGCTCCCGGGTTTTCTTCTCGAAGTCCAGTCGAGCTTTGTGAATTTCCGTTCGGGCGTCCGGACCGTCCAGTTCAACGATCTCGCACATTTCCATGATTCGTGAAAATAGGCGTTGACCGATTCTCTCTATTAGGGTCAGCCCGGTCCGGCGCTCTGATGCGAGGCCTCTTTCCTTCTCTGCTTGCAGAGGCCAATTGGTGGTGAGAATGGTCTGTTTGTTGTAGGTGTAGCGGTGATTAATGATGGTGCGAATGGTTTCTGCGACCCACTCGGTCGGTCTGCCCGTGCCCAAGTCATCCCATACTAACAAGTCAACATTCAACAAAGGAAGCACAACTTCTCTTTCCGTTTCCGGTGAATCCGGGCCATAGGAATATTGAAGCCTTCTTAAGAGTTCAGTCTCGTCGATGAACCTGGCGCCGACCAACTTTTCTTGAATCAAAGTCTTGAGAATGGCAACGGAAAGGTGGGTTTTTCCGACCCCACACGGCCCGGCGAATAAAAGCCCGCGCGGGACATTGGGAAAGGCTTGGACATATTCGATGGCACGCAGGTGCGCTCGTTCCTGAAGCTTGCTGTGCCAGGAATATTCCTCAAAACCCCGATCAAAGTATCGGGGAGGGATAGCAGCCTTCTCTAAGAGCGTTTGCAATTGCGCTTGAGAGCGACATTCCGGGCAAGGCACCACACTCTCAAGTGAGTCGTGCGTCTTTACCAGCCACCCTGAGCCGCGACAGGTCGAACAGGCCTCCGTTGCTTTAGGTTTCAATTCTCTTTTTGCCAGATTTTCTCCTTTCCACCTTCCAAGATGTTCTCATAGCGGGCAAGTACGAAAAGAAGATCGGAGAGGCGGTTTAGATAGACAAGCATTTGTGAATTCACATCTCGCTCAACCTTCATAAGGTTTACTAAAAGACGTTCAGCTCTTCGGCATACAGCTCGACTAAAGTGAATACATGACGCTCCGGGAGAACCTCCAGGTAGAATGAAATTCTTAAGAGGAGGTAGTTCCTTCTGCAACTCATCGATGATGCTTTCCAGATATCGCCAGTCCGTTTCTTTTATCCGATCCATCTCACGTTTTGTGCTGGTCGCCAGATCGGCGCCGGCAGTAAAGAGCTGGTGCTGGACTGACGAAAGAATCTCTTTGACCTTTTGGTTTCGACAAAAAGTAAGCGCAACGCCCATAACTGAATTCAGTTCATCAAGGGTGCCATAAGCACTTACTCTGGGCGAGTCCTTCTCGACCCGTTCTCCACCGAAAAGTGAAGTTTGACCTTCGTCTCCTCGTCTTGTGTAAATCTTCATGACGGCGTCTTAACTTTTTAGCACGATAGCATGAGGAGGCTAAAGACGAAACCAGGATGATGAAGAAAGTTGGCATGGCAGCTTTCGTATTGATCCCTCCAGGGTTTGCAGCTAGAATCAGCGTTATGAGAAATTTTAGTGTAGTTCTTTCAACTATTTTGTTCTTCTCGTTGGCTTGGTCTCAATCAACCGCATTGAAGGTGGGGGACAAGGCGCCTGACTTCGAACTGCCCGATCAAAACCGTAAACCGGTGCGGCTGAGTGATTTCCAGGGTAAGAAGAATGTTGTATTCGCCTTTTACGTTCTCGCTTTTACTGGTGGGTGAAGGACGGAGTTACAACGATATCAGTCTGATATCGACTATTTCGACCAGAAGGACACGCAAATCCTGGCTGTGAGTGTTGATGCTGGGCCCAGCCAGAAGAAGTTTGGTGAAGAGTTAGGGGTTAAGTACCCCCTGCTGAGTGACTTTCATCGAAAAGTGAGCCGGCTCTACGGCGTTTTGAACGAAGAGAGAGGGGTTGCTCGAAGAACTACCTTCGTGATTGACAAAGCAGGGGTCATTCGCCACATCGACTCGGGGCGGGACGCCGTAGAAATCGCATCGGTGAAGAACGCATGCGCGCACTTGCCCTGACCTGAAACTTAACAAAAGTTTCTCGCCTGAATGATCCAGTCCTGCTGGTGGCGCAACTAGTCCGCATTTCTCACACCCGCTCTACTGCATCGGCGCAATGATCCGGCCTGACTGCGCGAGGCACTAAGGAAGTCATGGGCAGGAAATATCGACAGCCAGGCTATGAAGAGGGGTCCGAAGAGCGCCGGGAAAGCCAGCGCTCGCCAGGGAAGCGCGTACGAGAAGGTCCACGTTCGCCTCGCATGGCCGGTTTTCACAAGGTCATGCGTTGTGCTATGTGTGGAACCCACCTGCCACCGAGCTTCACCGATGTGACCTTCTCGAGCCGGTGTCCGAAGTGCGGCACAGACCTCCACACGTGTAAGAACTGTGTTTATTTTGATCCTTCCAGCCGGTTTGAATGTACCCAGCCGATTCCCGAGCGGATTGCGCGCAAGGACGCAAGAAATGATTGCCAATACTTCGAGGCTCGAACCACAGTAGAGAAGATCGTAACCTCCGGATCACAGAAGCCTCAGGATGCCCGAGAGGCTTTTGAAGACCTCTTCAGAAAATGAAGATTCTTACCTGTTTAAAGGAGGTTCCCGACCGCGATACACGGTACGAGATCGATGCCGAGGGAACCGGAATCAAAGAATCTGACCTTACTTTTGAAATCAGTGAATGTGACGAGTACTCACTCGAAGAGTCTCTCAAACTTCAGGAAAAACATGGTGGAGAGGTCGTCATTCTAACTCTAGGACGAGAACGGGCAGAGAAATCGGTGCGGAAAGGGTTGGCCATGGGCGCCAATCGTGGAATTCTGATCAAGGACGAGGAGAGTAAAATCACCACCCCGCATGCTGTGGCTGCGGTTTTGGCCGAAGTTCTCGAACAGGAGGAATACGACCTGATCCTGGCAGGCACTCAATCAGACGATTTGAGCTATGCACAGACAGGTGTCATTTTGGCTCAACTCTTGGGGCTTCCTCACGCCACCATTGTAATGGAGATCGAGGCTGATCCCGGCCAGAAGAAGGTGAAGGCACTGCGAGAAATGGAGAGCGGTTGGTTTCAGTGGGTGGAAATGCCGATGCCGGCTGTGTTGACCATTCAGGCCGGAATCTCCCAGGTTCGCTATGCGTCTCTAAAAGGCATTATGCAGGCCAAGAATAAAGAGATCAGAAAGATCGATCTGAGTGATCTCAACATAGATCTGGATTCCATACCACAGATCGAAGTACTCAAGCTTTACTTCCCTGAAACGGAGAAGAAGGCCGAAATTCTAGAAGGGGATCCTCAAGT